>JAGAEQ010000021.1 GCA_017613015.1 Bacteroidales bacterium
AGCATGACTATCCGGTGGATGTTTACCGTCTGCCCAAGCGTCTGGACGAGGAAGTTGCCCGCCTGCACCTGGAAAAAATCGGGGTGAAGCTGACCAAACTCACCCAAAAACAAGCGGATTACATCGGTGTTCCCGTGGAGGGACCCTATAAAGCGGAATTTTACAAATACTAAAGCCATGAGTATGCAACATTGTCGTTTAAGCGTCAATATCAACAAGATAGCCACCTTGCGAAACGCACGCGGGCACAACCTTCCCGATGTGCTGCAAGTGGCCAGGGATTGCGAGCGTTTCGGAGCGCAGGGCATCACCGTGCACCCCCGTCCGGACGAACGCCACATCCGCTATCAGGATGTGCGGGATTTGCGGCCTTTGGTCACCACCGAATTCAACATTGAAGGCTATCCTTCGCAAGCTTTCATCGCCTTGGTGCTGGAAGTGCGCCCCCACCAGGTCACACTGGTTCCGGACGCCCCGGACGCCCTGACGTCCAATGCGGGATGGGACACGCTCACCCACGCCGCCTTTCTGAAGGACACGGTGGCGGCTTTCCAGGAAGCGGGCATACGGACCTCCCTGTTTGTGGAGGCGGATCCGCGCATGGTGGAAGGGGCCGCGTGCACCGGCACGGACAGGGTGGAGCTGTACACCGAGCAATACGCCTCCCAGTATGCGCAAGGGCGCGAAAAAGCCGTCGCACCCTTTGTGGAAGCCGCCCGCGCCGCACAAAACGCCGGACTGGGGCTCAATGCGGGTCATGACCTGAACCTGGACAATCTCCGCTATTTCAACGAACAGATTCCCTGGCTGGCGGAAGTCTCCATCGGCCACGCCCTGATATGCGACGCCCTCTACTTCGGCTTGGAGAACACCATCCAAATGTACCTGCAACGCCTTCAAAACTAAACAGTAATGGCTTCCGGAAAAAAGAGAAAGAGGCAAAGCGAAGGCGGAAAGCGGCCTGTACGGCACAAACGCCGCTGGCTCAAAATCATCGCCTGCGTCATCGGGTGGTTCATCCTGCTCACGGCGGGCTGGACCCTGCTGTACCGTTGGGTGAACCCGCCCGTCACCCTGCTGATGCTCCTACGTTCCGCGCAGGGGGAAGGCATAGAGAAAACCTGGGTGCCCTTAGAGGAGATTTCCCCTTGCCTGGTGCAGGCGGCGATAGCTTCGGAGGACAACCGCTTCTGCGGACACAGAGGCTTCGATTTCAGTGCTATACAACGGGCTGTAGACTACAATAAGACCCATTCCCGGAAATTGGGTGCCAGCACCATTTCCCAGCAGACCGCGAAAAATGTGTTTCTTTGGCCGGGACGTTCCTGGGTGCGCAAGGGTTTCGAAATGTACCAAACCCTGCTCATCGAGGGCCTGTGGGGAAAGGAGCGCATCATGGAAGTGTACCTGAACGTGATTGAAATGGGGCCCGGCATCTACGGGGCGGAAGCGGCGTCCCAGCATTATTTCCACTGTTCCGCCCGCAAACTCACGCCGCGCCAAGCGGCCTTGCTCACCGCATGCTATCCCAATCCCCGGCGGTGGAATCCCGCCCATCCGACAGCCTACATCCGTTCCAAAGCGGATGCCATCCAAGGGCTGATGCCCAAAATGGGCCGTCCGCGCTTCGACAGGGAATCCTTGCAGAAAGCGCGGAAACGCTACTTGGAGCAGGAAGAGAAACGCATGGCGAAAAACGGAGGCAAACGGCTGAAAATTCATTGAACATGACAGAAATCCACTTGGAGAACATGGCGTTTTACGCCAAACACGGTTGTTTTGAAGAAGAACGTGTCATCGGGACGCGCTTCGTGGCGGACTGCAAGCTGGTGTACGACGCCACCGAAGCCGCATGCCAAGATGACATTTCAAAAGCGATTGATTACCAGCATGTCTACACTATCATCAAAAAAGAGATGGAGCAACCCTCCGCTTTGCTGGAACATGTGGCCCGCCGCATTTTGGATGCCTTGCACGCGCAGTGGCCGCAACTGTTGCAGGCGGAAGTGCGGCTGTGCAAATTGCAGCCCCCTTTGGGAGGGAACATCGGGCGCGTCTGTGTGGTGATGCGTTCCGAGGACCGGTAAAAAAGACAACAAAAAAAGCGGCTTGAAAGCCGCTTTTTTTACAGATACTGTAAAACTTATTTGGCCTGGGGGCAATTCGCCTTCTCGTGGCCGCACTTGTGTTCGCCTTCACCGCCCTTGCAGCACTTCTGGCCTTCACCTTTTTTGCAGCATTTGCCACATTGACCTTCTTTGCAGCACTTGCCGCATTCACCGCCTTTGCAGCACTGGCCGCATTGGGGAGCGTTTTCACCGCCCTTGCAGCACTTGGGGCCTTCGCCTTCTTTGCAGCCGTGTTTGGGGCAGTTGAATTTCATGTAGTTGTCAATGAGGGCTTTCTGATCGTCCACGCTCATTTCGTCGAATTTGGCCCAATTTTCGGCCCATGTTTTTTCGAATTCGGCCTTTTGGGCTTCAAATTCAGCGCGTTTGGCTTCGCACTCGGCTTTCATGGCCTCGTGTTCCTCTATTTTGGCCTTGCGGGCGCTGATCAGCTCGGCTTTCTGCTCGTCGCTCTGCTGGTCCCAATTCTGCCAAGCTTCGCACTGGGCTTTGCATTTTTCCACTTCCGGATCGACCTGTTCCTCGACTTCCGTCATGTCAATCACTTCTTCCGTGGTCTCTTTGCTGTTTTTGCAACCAATGGTCAAAAGGCTGCATGCGCACAGGATGACTGCTAATTTTTTCATCATCTTTGAAATTTAAAGGTTAAACATTAGTTTTTTATTGATAGTATTCGAAATTTCCGTGTTCGCTCCGAAGGCTCACCTGCGCCCGGCTTCCGGCCTCGCAACGGCCAATGACCTGCGCATCCACACCGAAGCTCTTGGCGATGGCAATCAAGTCGCCCGCAATGCTTTCCGGCACATAGGCCTCCAGACGATGCCCCATGTTGAACACCTTGTACATTTCCTCCCAAGCGGTTTGGGAACAGTCCTGAATGTACTGGAAAAGGGGCGGGGTGGGGAAGAGATTGTCTTTGATAACGTGCAATTTGTCAATAAAATGCAGTATCTTTGTCTGGGCTCCGCCGCTGCAATGGACCAAACCGTGAATCTGCCGCCGGTAATGTTTCAGCATTTCCTTGATGACAGGCGCGTAGGTACGGGTGGGGGAAAGCACCAGATGCCCCATGTCCACGCCGGGAATCACGCTTGGATCGGTCAGCGCGTACTTGCCGGAATACACTAAAGATTCCGGAATGTCCGCATCGTAGCTTTCCGGATAACGGATGGCCACCGCATGATGGAACACATCGTGACGGGCGGAAGTCAGGCCGTTGCTGCCCATGCCGCCGTTGTAGCTGTCCTCGTAGGTGGCCTGCCCGAAAGAGGCGAACCCCACAATCACGTCTCCCGGAGCGATATGCCGGTTGTCAATGACGTCGCTGCGCCGCATGCGGCAGGTAACAGTGGAGTCCACCACGACGGTGCGCACCAAATCCCCTATGTCCGCCGTCTCGCCGCCGGTCAGGTAGACCGGAACACCCATGTCACGCAGCTGCGCCAGAAAGGCTTCCGTTCCGTTGATAATGGCGGAAACCACTTCGCCCGGAATGCGGTTCTTGTTCCGCCCGATGGTGGAGGAAAGCAGCATGGGTACGTCCGCGCCGACACACAGCACGTCGTCCGTGTTCATGACTACCGCGTCCTGCGCGATGCCTTTCCAGACGGAAAGGTCGCCGGTCTCCTTCCAATACATGTAGGCGAGGGCCGATTTGGTACCGGCTCCGTCCGCATGCATGATGTTGCAGTAGTCCGGATCCTCCCCTAAATAATCGGGGATGATTTTGCAGAATGCCTTAGGATACAATCCTTTGTCTAATTTTGAAATGGCGTTGTGCACGTCTTCCTTGGAAGCGGAAACCCCTCTCAAACTATAATTCAATTCTTTGGATTCCATAGTGTTAGGCGCGTTTTGCATAAGCGGTGACAATATTCAGAATCACTTGCACGGCTTTTTCCATGGATTCGAGAATCACATACTCGTAGCGTCCGTGGAAATTGTGGCCGCCAGCAAACAGATTGGGGCAGGGCAGTCCCATGAAGGAAAGGCGCGCTCCGTCGGTACCGCCTCGGATGGGCACCACTTTCGGCTCCACACCCGCCTGGCGGATAGCCTCTTCCGCAATGTCCACGATAAACTTGTGCTGTTCCACCTGCTCCCGCATGTTGTAGTACTGGTCCTTGAGTTCGCACTGTATGCAGTCGCCGTATTTGCGGTTCAGGAAGTTCACCGCCTCCTGCATCAAGGCTTTCTTCTCCTCGAATTTCCGCCGGTCGTGGTCGCGGATGATGTATTGCATTTTCGCCTCTTCCACGCTGCCGTTCATGCCGGTCAGCAGGAAAAAGCCCTCATAGTCCTGTGTCAGTTCGGGACGCTGCCCGACAGGAAGCAGCTGGTGCAGCTCCATGGCGACAAGCTGCGCGTTGAGCATTTTCCCCTTCGCATAGCCCGGATGCACGTTAAGCCCCTGGATATGCAGTTTGGCCCCGGCAGCGTTGAAATTCTCGTACTCCAGTTCGCCGATTTGTCCGCCGTCCATGGTGTAGGCGTAGTCCGCACCGAATTTTTCCACATCAAAGTGGTCCACGCCACAGCCTATCTCCTCGTCCGGAGTGAACCCGATGGCGATAGGACCGTGCTCCACTTCCGGATGCTGCAGCAGGTGCTCCACCGCACACATGATTTCCGTGATGCCCGCTTTGTCGTCGGCGCCCAACAAGGTGTCGCCCGAAGTGCAAATCAAGGTCTGTCCTTTGTATTGGAGCATTTCCGGAAACTCCTCGGGGCTGAGCTTGAATTTGCCTTCCGCGTCCAAGGGAATCGTCTGTCCCTGATAGTTTTCCACCACCTGTGGACGGGTGCATCGTCCGTCCAAGTCCGGTGCGGTGTCCATGTGGGCGATGAAACCGATGGTAGGCAGCGTTTTCTTAGTGTTGGCGGGAATGCTGGCCATCACGTAGCCGTATTCGTCCATGGCGGCGTTCGTGACACCCAAGGCATGCAGCTCTTCCACCAGCGTCCGGGCGAAATCCTTCTGCTTGGCGGTGCTGGGAAAAGTGGCGGATTCCGGCGCGGATTGCGTGTCCACCGCAATGTATTTGAAAAATCTCTCTTTGAGCTTCATTATATTAGCTGTTTTGGTTTTGAAACGCAAATATACATGAAATACGGATACGGATGGCATAGGGCGCGATAAAAAAACGCTTTCCGCCGCTTGGGGGATTTTTTTCACGCCTATACGAAAAAAAAGCGGGAGGCGCATCCGGATTTTGATTACTTTTGTAGCTTCAAACCTATTTGCAGATGGAAACGGAAAAGAACGAGGGAGCCTTAGAGGAAATGCAGTCCGGAAACAATGACCTACAGCAGGTTTTCCACATCAAGGACATGTTTCAGGACTGGTACCTGGACTATGCCTCCTACGCCAATCTGGACCGCGCCATCCCTTACATCGACGACGGTTTGAAGCCGGTGCAGCGCCGCCTGCTGCATTCCATGTGGGAAATCGACGACGGACGCTACAACAAGGTCGCCAACATCGTGGGAAACACCATGAAATACCATCCCCACGGGGATTCGTCCATCTACGGGGCCTTGGTCACCTTGGGGCAGAAGGATCTGCTGATTGACTGCCAAGGAAACTGGGGAAACATCCTGACCGGTGACGGCGCGGCGGCCGGACGTTACATTGAGGCCCGCCTTTCAAAATTCGCCAAAGACGTGGTTTTCAGCCCGAAAATCACGGAATGGAAACTTTCTTACGACGGACGCAACAAAGAGCCGGTGGCCCTGCCGGTGAAATTCCCGCTGCTACTGGCACAAGGCACCTTAGGGCTGGGGGTCGGCTTCTCCTCCCTGATTCTTCCGCACAATTTCAACGAACTGATTGACGCCTCCATCGCCATACTGCAAGGGCGCGACATGGAAATCTACCCCGATTTTCCCACCGGCGGCTACGTGGACGTGCGCAACTACAACGACGGCATCCGCAACAAAAGCAAGGTGATGATACGGGCCAAAATCCAGCAGGCGGACAAACGCACCTTGATTATCACGGAGATACCCTACACCACGACCACGCAATCCCTGATAGAGGACATCTCTAAGGAAGTGGAAAAGAAGCGCCTGAACATCACCAAGATTTTGGACAAAACCGCCGAACAGGCTGAAATCGTCCTGCAACTGGTGCCCAACACCTCGCCGGACCAAACCATCGATGCGCTCTACGCCTTCACACAGTGCCAGGTCACGCTGAACCCCATCACCTGCGTGGTGGTCAATCGGGAAATCCAGTTCACCGACGTGAAAACCATTCTCCGCTTCTCCACAGAACGGACGAAAGAACTGTTGCGCAAGGAATTGGAAATCCTTTTGGGCGAACTTTCCGAAAAATGGCATTGGATTTCCTTGGAGAAAATCTTCTTCGAAAAACGCATTTACAAGGAATTGGAAAAAGACCAGCATTCCTTTGAGGAGCAGATTGAGGACATCGAACGCGCCTTTGACCCTTACCGTTCGCTCTTTCAGCGGGAAATCACGCATGAGGACGTGCTGAAACTGACGGAAAAGCCGGTGCGCAAAATCTCCAAATTCGACATCAAGGCGGCGGAGCAGCAAATCCAGGACATTGAAGTGGACATGGACGAGGTGCGGAACAACATCGCGCACATCGTGGACTACACCATACAGTGGTTCAGGCAATTGAAGAAAAAATACGGACAGGGGAGGGAGCGCCGCTCGGAAATACGCAACTTCGAAAACATCAATGCAGTGCATGTGGCGGTGGCCAACCAGAAACTGTACGTGAACAGCGAGGAAGGCTTCATAGGCACCAACCTCAAAAAAGACGAGCACGTGCGCTTGGCCGGTGAATGCTCCGACGTGGACGAAATCATCGTTTTCCACGAGGACGGCAGTTTCATTGTGACCAAAGTGGCCGAAAAGGTCTTTGTGGGCCCGCACATTCTGGCCGCCTACGTGTTCAATCGCAACGACGACCGCACCATCTTCAACATGGTGTACCAGGACGGCGAGCCGGGCATCAGCTACGTGAAACGTTTCGCCATAGGCGGCATCAGCCGTGACAAACCCTACGACCTCACCCAAGGAAAAAAAGGCAGCAAAGTGCTGTATTTCACCATGAATACCAACGGGGAAGCCGAAACCGTCCGGGTGACGCTCAAGCACAAGGCCAAAATGAAAAAACCGGTTTTCGACTTCGATTTCAGCACCTTGGCCATCAAAGGACGGCAGAGCAGGGGAAACATCCTCTCCAAATACCCCGTGCGGAAAATCGAGATGCTGAGCAAGGGCACGTCCACCCTCAACGCACTGAGCCTCTGGTTTGACGAAAGCATACAACGCCTCAACACCGACCAGCGCGGGCAACTGCTGGGCGAATTCAAGGCCAACGACAAGCTCATCGCCTGCTACAAGGCCGGATACTATAAAATCACCGGTTTCGACCTTTCCCTGCATTTTGACGAAGGGCTGTTGTTTGTGGAGAAATTCCGCCCGACCCGCCCCATTACGGTGCTGTATTTTGACAAAAGCCAGAAAAAATACTTTTTGCGCCGCTCCCCGGTGGAGGAGATTTTGGACAAAAAAGTGGACCTGCTCGCCGGAAACCCCAAGGCGGAAATGCTGCTGTGCAGCACGCAGCACCTGCCGCAGGCAAACATCACCTACACCGACAAGCAGCATCCGGACAAAACCGTCGCCCTTTTCTCATTGGTGGAAATGACGGACGAGACCAAACTGAAATCCAAGGGGAAGAAACTTTCTTTCGAAAAGATTTACACGGTCTCCGAAGCCGAGCCGCTGCCTTACGACGAGCCTGAGGAAATGGTGGAGGAGAGCGATGAGGCCATCGAAGCCCGGGAGTCCGCCGAGGACGAGGAGCGCATGCAGCAAATGCTGGAGCAGGCGCCGACTGTCACCCCAAGCGACACGGGAGAAGGCATACAAATGAACCTTTTCGACGACTAAAAATACCGAAAACATATCCAAAAACAATAGTACACAAACCCTTACACCATCTGCCCCATGTCCTTCCTTGTCTTTTCCGCAGGCGAACGCCGCGGCCTGATTGTCCTTTCCGTCCTCCTGCTTATGGTCGTGGGCGCACGCGCATTGCTGCCCCTGCTTTCCCCGCCCGCACTGCCGCCCGCCGACGCGGAAAACTGCCGGGCATTCGCCGCTTTTCAGGAACGGCAGCAAGCCCTTTCCGATTCCGTGGAAGCCGTCTGGGCAGCCCGCCGGGCAAGCTGGGAAAACCGGAAAGGCCGCGTCCCCCGCAGCAACGGAAAATACAAGGAAACAGCTACTTATATTTACGCGCACACACAAGGCAGCCCGGCTTCCGAAGGCTTTCCGCCCTCCGCTTCCCGGGCAGCGGCAACCAAAGCCTCCATCGCCCGGCTGCCCATCAACACCGCCGACACTTTGGACTGGAAAAGCCTGCCGGGCATAGGTGCCAAGATTGCAAGGAAAATCGTAAGCTACCGGGAACGTTTGGGCGGCTTCGTCCGTTGCGAGCAGCTGTTAGAGGTCGGCTGGATGGACAGCGCACGCTACACCCGCCTGATTCCCTATTTGTTAGCGGACACCGACGCGGTGCGCAAACTGCCGGTCAATAGCGCAAGCGTCGCCGAGCTGAAACAGCATCCCTACATTGACTATTATCTGGCGAAAAGCATCGTGGCGCACCGGGAAAAGCAGGGGAGGTACCGTTCCTTGGAGGAAGTGCGGACGGCCACCCACATGTATCCGGAACTGTTTGACAAGCTAAAACCCTATCTTTATGTAGATTAGTATTCTGCAAAATAAAACGCGGAAGCTTGCGTTAACTTAGAAAAAAGAGGCATGCAGACAGACACTTTCCGAACCCCGATTTCCATTCCGGAACAAGCGTTCCGCATCAGCCACACCCACAGCTTGTGCTGCATGGGCTCCTGTTTCGCCGAAAACATGGGCGGGCTGTTTGCCGCGCACAAATTTCAGGTATCCGTGAATCCCACTGGGATTCTGTTCAATCCGCTTTCCATTGCCGACAGTCTGAACCGGGCGGCGGAAGCCGCGGACATCGAAGAGGGGGAGTTGTTTTTCCATGACGGCTGTTGGCATCATCCAGCCTTTCACAGCCGTTTCTCCCATCCGGACAAAAACGTGTGCCTGAACCAATTGCGCCAAAGCGTACAGCAGACCCACGCCTTTCTGCAACATACGGACCTGCTCATCCTCACCTTCGGGAGCAACGGGGTCTACCGCCTGAAAGAAAGCGGCGAAGTGGTGGCCAACTGCCACAAACTGCCTGCGGAGCGTTTCGAACGCCAACAGCTCAAGGTTGAAGCAATGCGTCCGATAATAGAAAATGCGCTACTGAAAGTCAAATCCTTGCAACCTTCGCTCCGCTGCCTGCTAACCGTCAGTCCGGTGCGCTACCTGCAAACGGATTTCTCCGACAACAGCTACAGCAAAGCCTGCCTGCGGATGCTGGCGCACGACCTTTGCGAAAGTCATTCCTGGATTTCGTATTTCCCTGCTTTTGAAATCCTTATGGACGACTTACGGGACTACCGCTTCTACGCGGCGGACCGCATCCACCCTTCGGAGGAGGCCGTCCGTTACCTTTGGGACTGCTTCGGGTCGGCCTTCTTCACGGAAGAGACCCGGACGCTCAACCGCAGGATAGAGGCGGTGGAGGCAGCCTTCCATCACCGCACGGCCTTTCCCGGAACGGAAGAGGACAAACGCTTCCGCGCCCGCTCCTTGGAACAGTTGCGCCAATTGCGGCGGGAACACCCGTATTTGGACTTTTCGGAGGAGGAAACGCATTTTTTATCGCTTTGAGCAGGATACGTAACGGTATTTTATGGACATTTGCACTTTGAAGCTATCGTCATGGACAAAGGGACAACAAACTATGAATCAGCGCTGCATGTGCAGGATGGCATACCCCAGCCCGCGCAAGTGAGCCCTTATTTGAAGCAACGTCCGCTGAAACGGGCGTCCCTTTTGCCGCCACAAGCCTACGTGGACGGCATTCTCGCCCATGACCGCGTGATGCTGAGCAAGGCCATCACACTGATTGAAAGCAACCTGCACGAGCATTACGAAATGGCCCAGACCATTATCAACGCCTGCATTCCCTACGCCGGAAACTCCGTCCGCATCGGAATCACCGGCGTGCCGGGCGCCGGCAAAAGCACCTTTATCGAGCATTTCGGCACCTTGCTGACCACGCAGGGACACAATTTGGCAGTGCTGGCAGTGGACCCGAGCAGCGAATTGTCCAAAGGCAGCATTCTCGGGGACAAAACCCGCATGGAAAGCCTTTCGGTCAATCCCAAGGCCTTCATCCGCCCTTCGCCTTCCGCAGGCTCATTAGGCGGCGTGGCGCGTAAGACAAGGGAAAGCATCATCCTGTGCGAAGCCGCCGGGTTTGACACCATTCTGGTGGAAACCGTGGGCGTTGGACAGTCGGAAACCGCCGTGCACTCCATGGTGGATTTCTTTCTGCTGCTGACCATTGCCGGAGCGGGGGACGAGCTTCAGGGCATCAAGCGCGGCATCATGGAGATGGCGAACGCCATTGTAGTGAACAAAGCCGACGGGGACAATATACAGCGGGCAGAACTGACACGCCGCCAATTGGCCAACGCCCTGCAACTGTTCCCTCACCACAACCACGCCCTGTGGAAAACCCCGGTCATGACCGCTTCCGCGCTGTACGACACCAGCATAGCGGACATTTGGCAGTGCATTGAACACTACGTGAAGGTGATGAAGGAGAACGGGCTTTTCCAGCAACGCCGCGTGCAGCAGTCCGAAGAATGCCTGAAAGCCTTTATCGAACAGCAACTGTTCGACCTTTTCTATTCCAACGAAGCCGTGCGTGCGCAGTGGGAGCCCCTGCGGGCCCAAATGCTGCAACAGCAAATGAGCGCCTACGCGGTCGGTGCGCGGCTGATGGAATGCTACACCCAATCCTACCAATCCGATAGCCATGGCCGGTAACACAATAGGCAAACTACTGACACTGACATCGTTCGGAGAATCTCGCGGAGACGGGGCGGGAGGCGTGCTGGACGGACTCCCCGCAGGCATTCCCATCGACATCGCATTCATCAACAGCCAGTTGCAGAAACGACGCCCGGCCTCCCGCCCCGGCAGCACGCCCCGGGAGGAGAGCGACGAGGTCCGCTGGCTTTCCGGCATACGCGAAGGCAGATCCACCGGAGCGCCCATCGCCTTTTGGATGGCCCATACCGATGTGCGGCACGAGGCGCGGCAGGAGGGCGTGCTGCGCCCTTCCCACGCCAGCTACACCTATTGGCGAAAATACGGCGCTTTCGACTACGACGGCGGGGGAAGGGCCTCCGCGCGAGAAACGGTGGTGCGTGTGGTCGGCGGAAGCCTGGCCCAACTGCTGCTGCGCCAACAATCCATCCATATCCACGCCTTCACCCGGCAGATAGGGCCGGTTGCATTACTTCAACCAACACTTGAAATAAACATAGAAAATATAGCTAAAAACAGCTTGTTCTGTCCTGACGAGGAGACCAACCGACGCATGGAAGACTACCTGCGGCAACTCCGGGCGGAAGGGGACAGCACCGGGGCCGCCGTTTCCTGCCTTGTACAAGGGCTTCCCTGCGGCTTGGGGGAACCCGTCTACGACAAATTGCAGGCAGATTTGGCCAAAGCCCTGATGAGCATCAACGCCGCCAAGGGATTTGAGTACGGAAGCGGTTTCCAGTCCGTAGCGAAAAGAGGAAGCGAGCTTAACGACTTGTTCACCACGGGTTTCCGGACAAAAACCAATTTTTCCGGAGGCATACAAGGTGGCATCAGCAACGGGGAGACCGTGTATCTCACCGTCGCCTTCAAACCCATCCCAAGCATCGGCAAGGACCAGGAAAGCCTCAACGAGAAAGGGGAGGCCTGCATTTTGAAAGGAGGGGGGAGGAACGACTGTTGCGTGGCGCCGCGCGTCGTGCCCGTGGTGGAAGCCATGACTGCGTTGGTGATGGCGGATCATTGGTTGAGATGGGACAGAAGCAAGAAGTAAGAATATTAATTGTTTATACATTTATATCTTTAAGAAATGAGTTTGAAGGAAGCGGAGGAGAAGATTATCGAAGAGTTTTCCTATTTTGAGGATTGGATGGATAAATACAACTATCTCATTGAGTTAGGGAAAACATTGCCATTGATTGAGCCTCAATATAAAACGGAGGAGCACCTGATTGAAGGCTGTCAGTCCAATGTGTGGCTGCATGCGGAATACCGGGACGGAAAGCTGCATTTCACCGCCGACAGCGACGCTATTATCACAAAAGGTATTATTAACCTGTTAATTAGAGTGCTTTCCGAACGTACTCCGGAAGAGATTCTTTCCGCCGATTTGTCTTACATTGACGCCATCGGCCTGAAAAAGCACCTGTCGCCGACACGTTCCAACGGTTTGCTCGCCATGATACAGCAAATCAAGAGATACGCGATTGTATATCAAGCTAAAAGCAATATAGGATGAAAGATAACGAAAGCCTGAAAGCCGACATCATCGAACGGCTGAAAAAGATATACGACCCTGAAATTCCCATCAATATCTGGGACATGGGGCTGATTTACGACATCCAAATCGACAACGAACGTCACGCGGACATTGTCATGACGGTGACAGCCCCGAATTGTCCGGTCGCCGAAACCTTGCCACCTTATGTGAAATCCGAGCTGGAATCCAACATTCCCGAACTGAAGGACGTGGACGTGCGCATCACGTTTGACCCGCCTTGGGATTTGAACAAAATGTCCGAGGAAGCCAAAACCTCCATGGGGTTTGATTTTTTGTAGGCAGCAGGCAACTATATACAAATACGTTAAAGTTCTTTCAGACAAGCATTCGCAGCACGGCCTTATTTGAGCTCCCGGCCAGGGCAGACGTTTAGAGATTAGTTCTTCTTAGCACTTCTTTTATTTAACATAATGTCAATTATATAACAAAATATAACACAACAATATATTGTTCAATATCACGTTATTTAAGCTTTTTTACCCATAAAAATGGCATTTTTTTTAAGCGATTATTTCAATTTTTTCAACCTGTTTTCAATAACGGAAAGATTTTTTCGCAACCAATCGTACAAACTATCCAACTCCCCATATTTGCGCATTATGTGACATGCGCTTATATAGTATAGCATGAGCATCCTCAATCGTACGCCTGGTGTCACCGTATTCCAACGGATAGACGCTGGCTTTCTCTTTCCCCGCGGAATCCTTCGTCTTTGTTGGCCGTGGTGGCCTTCTTGCCTGCAGCCATGTCCTTTGCGGCCTTTTCCGCCTCCGCTATGAGGTTCTCCCTGCGCCTTGCGTATTTCCAAGGCATCCTCCGGAAGACGGCTTTTGTGTGCGGATTTTGACTACCTTTGCATTGTCGGGATTTCCGATGGAATTAAATACATAATATCCTCAATGACAATCGTTATGAAAAAACAAACCTGTCTGCTGCTACTGTTGGGCATGCTGCTGGCCACGGCCGGACGCGCCCAGAACATTTGTTGGGTAATGCTGAAAGACAAAGCCCATTGCCAATTCGACCCTTACAGCTATTTCGACGCCAAAGCCATCGAACGGAGAATCAATCAAGGGATTACGCTGTATGACAGCACGGATTTCCCCTTAAACGCACACTACGTGGAAAGCGTGCGTGCACACACCACAGAAATGATTGGAGAAAGCCGCTGGTTGAACGCTTTGGGTGTGGAAGCCACAGATGAACAGCTGATTGCCATTCGGAAACTGCCTTGCGTGCGTCAAATTATACAGATTACGAGTGAGATGCAGCCCGCCTCCTATGAAACGGACACTACCGCTTTGGCCGCTCTATTGGACAGCGCGACCGGATACAGCCTGCACGCGCAGCTGAGACGCATGGGCGGCGAGGCATTTGCGAAAGCCAAGCTACGCGGCCAAGGCATCCGCATTGCCGTGCTGGACGGCGGTTTCCCATTGGTGGACAAACACGCGGCCTTCCAGCACCTGCGCGACAACGGCCGAATCCTGAAAACCTATAATTTTCCGAAAAAACAGGAAAATGTCTATGGGTGGAACAGCCACGGAACCATGACTTTAAGTTGTATCTGCGGCAAGGATGTGCTGAACGGCTGCGACATCGGCCTGGCCACGGAAGCGGAATTCCTGCTGGCACGCACCGAAGTGGGTCCGGAGCCTAAAAAGGAAGAAATCTGGTGGGTCATGGGCGTGGAATGGGCCGACAGGAACGGTGCTCAAATCATCAGCAGCTCACTTGGTTACGGTAACATCAACCACTACGCCTCCGAATTGGACGGCAGCTCCCCCATCAGTCAGGCGGCCAACGCCGCGGTAGCCAAAGGCATCCTGATTTGCAACTCTATGGGTAACGAAGGCACCGACCGCTCCTGGCGCACCCTGATCCTGCCCGCCGATGCGGAAAACGTGCTCACCGTGGGCGGCCTTGACCCCACCACCCAGCAGCATCAGGATTTCAGCTCCTACGGCCCCACCGCCGACGGACGGCTTAAGCCCAATGTGGTGGCCTACGCCTCCGACTGCCGCGCGGCCGACCCCAATGGAGTGGAAAAATACAGCAACGTGGCCGGCACATCCTTCTCCTGCCCTCTCGTGGCCGGATTCGCCGCCTGCGCCTGGCAGAGCCATCCGGAATACACCGCCCTGCAACTGAAAGCGGAGATTGAGAAATCCGGGGACATGTACCCCTACTACGACTACGCCATCGGCTACGGCGTGCCGCAGGCCGCCTGGTTCACCGGCAATCAGGTAAAAGCGGAAAAATTGTTTGACATTGTGGAGAATGAGGATGAACTGTACATCCAGGTGAACGATAACTACCGTCAGGGCGACATGCTCTACTACCACATCCGCAGGAAGGGAAATCACCACCTGTATTACCAACATGTGGAATTCAACTACGGATTTGTCGGGAAAATCTTTATCACCAACGTCTTGCAAAACGACACCCTCTGTGTGCATTATAAAGGATATACCGAGGTGTATGTTCCCCAACGCGCTCATCTGATAAAAGGCCTTGCACGCAACATCCAATACTCCACAAAAGTGAGCAATCCGGGCAAAGCCTCCCAATGGGGCAGCCACGCCAAAAACAAATTAGGGCTCTATTACGGCTACGGCATGCTGGTTCCGACCGTAAAACGGGATTTCGCCGCCTCCTATCCCTTTTCATGGGGTACCGAATTTGGCGTTTACTACCTGCGCAACGTGAACAAGACCTACGGCTGGGGATTCTCCTTAGAGGATGATTACCACGGAGTTAATTTCAAGTTAAAAGACATCCTCACCCCAGACAAATTGGAAAAATCCACGGTGGAAACGAACCGGATGAACCTGGAGTTCTACCAGCACCTCCGGCTCAGCACCGCATACAATGGTTTAGGCAACAATCTGGAAATAGGTGTGTTCGGGTCCTGGATCATCAACCAAAAACTTCTTTACACCTACAAACCTAAAGAGGAAGGCGACATGTACAACAGCAGCCACAAACTGAGCCACAACGACTTCGACTGGGGGCTGAACCTCCGGGTGAACTACGGTCCCTTGGGGATTTACGCCAAGGTTTACAGCAGCATTTTCCAGAACCGGCAAATCGAAACGGCTGAAGCTAAAAAGCCGTTCCATGAGCAGCACCTGCTTGCGGATGACCACAATCTGGAAATCGGACTGATGATCAAGCTGTAGCAATCATAGCAGCACAAAGGCATCGAAATTGGCGGGGGTGATTTCATCGTTTTTACCGAAATTCAGGGAGCAGCCTATGAGCTGGGTAGAACAAGACCTGGCATTACAGGGTTGGTCAGCAGATAAACTATTCCGTATTCCATATTGTTGTTTTTATTACATTTGGAGCACGCACTTCAGAACTCCAACCGTTCGATAATCAGAGTCTTCATCCAACTCTATAACAGGATACTCCTTGTTTAACGGTTCCAATTCAATTTTTGTATGCTCCCAGCTACCATCTTCATGACAGACTTTCTTGCTATGATATACCTTAATGGCACTCTCGTCATCGAAACCGTTGAATTCGGCCAGCACGATGTCTCCTTCACGCGAACCCCCTCTTTGATTATACCACTCGAACACACAGATATCGCCATTCTTAATTTTTTCTAACATTGAGTCTCCCTTTGCATAAATCGCAAAGTGACGTTTTGGGTCAGGTGTAAATCCATTGCCAGAGGCGTCAACCCATCCTTCTTCTTCCCACAATCCTTCACTGTCAAACATTCCGCAGGCCGCACGCAGAGTAAAGAGTGGCACACATCCCTCGTGATATTCTGAATATAATGGAATAGTCCTACTTGGCACTTCTGCCGCCATTAACATTCCACCATCTTCGTCATTAGCAGTGTCTATTGTTTCTTTGTTCTTCAGCGTCTTATACACCTCCGTCACAAACACGCCCATCACCTGCTTCTTGATTTCGGGATTGCTCAGCAGCATCGAGAAGAAGTCTTGGTTCTGCTCCAAGCCTTGCACCAAGGCATCGTCAATATCGTCGAAGTAGGAGAACTTGAACTCGTCTTCGGAGTTGACCAATGCGGATTGCTGCAATTTCTGCGACTTGAGCAGGATTTCCTTGATTTGCAGCATCGACTGGGCGGCCACATCCTTGTCGAAATTATTGCCGGTTCGATTGTTGATTTCTTCAATGGTTTCCGACAGTTTCTTCTCTTCGTCTTCCGATAGTTGCGTCTCTGCTTCGGGCAATTTCACATAGGGGTCGGACACAAGGTCGGGCTTTTTGTATTCGCCCTGCAGCTTGTTCAGGAAGTTGTTGGCCACAATCTGGTCTTTCAACGAGAATCCTTCACCCGACTGGTCTTTCTTGAACCACGACTGCAGGTTGGAGCAGAACTTGTATTTCTTGTGCAATTCGATGTCCTCGAACTGACTCGCCTGGATGACAAATTCGTAGAAACGCACAAAGCGCTTGAGGTTGGCAATAAACTCTTTCCTGTCCTCCTCCTGTAGATTGTTGGCTTTACGCTCGGCCTTTTGCAGATAGCCGGTCATCTGCATCTTCTGTCGGTCGGTGGGTTTGGCTATAGTGATGAGTTCGGAGAAGTTGTCGATATCGTACTCGTCAAGAACACCAAATCCGTCCAGCTTGGTTTCAAGCTTATAGATGTCGCTCGGAGTGATATTATTTTCAAGTCGAGTAGCTGTATAATAAGGCGCGAAAGATTTCTTGATGTCCTCGTAGGTGTTGCAGAAATCAAGTATGAAGGTCTTTTTCTTGTAGGGCGGGCAGATGCGGTTCAGGCGCGATAGCGTCTGCACGGCTGCTATCTTCTTCAGTTTCTTCAGCACATACATCGCACACAAACGAGGTTGGTCAAAACCGGTCTGATACTTGTTGGCGACCAGCAAGATACGGTTCTCGTCTTTGTCGAAGGCTTCGGGTAGCGCTTTCTCAGAAATGCCATTGCATTTCATGCGACTTTTTCTCGCCATGCCAAAGGAAGCGAGCGCCCTTTGGTCATCTGGCTTATCGAAAAAGTTCATGCCCATCTCGGTAAATTCTTTTCCCGGGTGTTCATCCAGTTTCACCTTGCCCGAGAAAGCCACAAAACAGGCCATATCGCTATACCCGTGCTTGCTGATGTATTTCTCGAAAGCCAGCTTGTATTTGACTGCTGCCGGACGTGAGGCGGTCACTACCATCGCTTTGGCGGTTCCACCCAGTTCCTGCATCACCACCGAGCGGAAATGCTCAATGATAATCTCTGTGCGCTTATCGATGTTTTCGTCCGTAAGGTCAACCAGACGGGCTATCTTTCGCTTGGCTTTGCCCGACTTGTACATCGGGTCATCCTCGATGGTCTTGTTGATGTCGTAGTAGGTCTTGTATTCCATATAGTTGACCAGCACATCCAAGATGAATTCCTCCTCGATGGCCTGCTTCATGGAATAGAGGTCGAAAGCCTCGTTCTTGCCACTCTTTCCTGGGCGACCGAACAGGGCAAGGGTTGTAGGTTTGGGCGTTGCCGTAAAGGCAAACATGGAGACGTTGGGTTGCTTGCCGTTGGCTCGGATTTCCTCAGTGATAACATCCTGCGTGTCCTTTTCCTCGTCTTCCTCATCCTTTTCACGACCTTTACCCAAGGTTTGCGTTACCGCTCCCATATCCTTACCAGATGTGGAGGAATGAGCCTCGTCGATTATAACAGCAAAGTTTTTCTCGTTAATCTTTTTGATTGTATTAACGATGTAAAGAAATTTCTGTATGGTGGTGACAATAATCTTGGTGTTGCCCTCCAACGCTTTGCGCAAGTCATCGGCAGAACAGCT
>JAGAEQ010000022.1 GCA_017613015.1 Bacteroidales bacterium
ATAAGTCGCTTACCCTTTTTTTATAAAAAGGTGTGTTCATGCTTGTAAAACTGTACGAAGAAAACCCTAACGAGAAGCAAGTCAAGCAGATAGTTGAATGCTTGAAAGACGGTGGAATCATCATCTATCCCACCGACACCGTCTATGGCATCGGGTGTGACCTCTTCCAGCCGAAGGCACTGGACCGCCTCTGTTCTTTGACACACAAAAAACGGGAAAAATCCAACTTTTCCTTCATTTGCTCCGATCTGAGCCATCTTGCGGACTACACCCGCCCTTTGGACAACCGTGTGTTCAAACTGATGCGGCAGCTGCTGCCCGGCCCCTACACCTTTGTGCTGGAGGCCAGCAGCAAGGTTCCCAAGATGATCCAGAAAAAAAAGACGGTCGGCATCCGGGTGCCTGCCAACAACATCACCCGCGCCATCGTGGAGGAGCTGGGCAACCCCATCCTGAACGCCTCGGTCAAGGAGAAGGATCCGATTGTGGAGTACGAAACCGACCCCGAACTCATCTACGACCGCTACCGTGACCTGGTGGACATCGTGATTGACGGCGGCTTCGGCGGCCATGAGCCCTCCACCGTCATCCGCTGCCTGGACGGGGAGATTGAGGTGACACGCGAAGGGAAAGGCGCGGTGGATTTCCTGTAACGCGACAAAAACAACTGCCCATTCTGTCGCTCCGCCCCGTGCGGAGAGGAAAGTCCGGACAACACAGAGCACCATACTTCCTAACGGGAAGGGCTTGGCGACAAGTACAGCAAGTGCCACAGAAAATATACCGCCCGCAAGGGTAAGGGTGAAAATGTGAGGTAAGGGCTCACACACCGGCAGGTGACTGTCCGGTGCGGTAAACCTTATGGGTTGAAAGACCATGTAAACCGGGGTTTGAGGGCTGCTCGTCCGATCCCGGAGGGTAGGTCGATAGAGGCATTTGGCAACAAATGTCCCAGATAAATGACAGAAACCGGAGAAATCCGGGTACAGAATCCGGCTTATTAGGCAGTTGTTTTTGTTATTTTTTAATATAACCAACTGATTTTAAGGGTTAGAAAAAATTATTGCAAAACTATCGGTTCGTATTTGAAAATTGTCTACCTTTGCAAACTCAAAAAAGCGCGGTGCTGTAGCTCAGTAGGTAGAGCGCCGGACTGAAAATCCGTAGGTCACTGGTTCAATTCCAGTCAGCACCACCTTGAAAGCGTCTGATATCAGACGCTTTCTTTTTTTACGACAGCGGGGCATCCGGCAAAAAAACATCCGAACATCCGGAACGGCAGCAGTTTACACTCACGAACAATCCGCTGTTTATTTTTTTGCTCCGGAATCCGAAAAACATACATTAATATATTGTACTTTTGCAGCCGATTTTTTTAAACTGTTTTTATGAGCAAGAATCTAGTCATTGTCGAGTCACCGGCCAAGGCCAAAACCATCGAGAAATTTTTAGGGAAAGATTATACTGTACGCTCTTCCATGGGTCACATACGGGATCTCCCGGAAAAAAAGATCGGCATTGACATTGACAACCAATTTGCCCCGCAATATGAAATTCTGCCAAACAAACAGAAGATTATCGCTGAGTTGAAAAAGTTGGGCAACGAGTCCGATGTCATCTGGCTCGCCACTGATGAGGACCGCGAAGGAGAGGCCATTTCGTGGCATCTGCTGGACGAACTGAAATATCCTGTAGAAAAAACGAAACGTATCGCCTTCCACGAAATCACAAAAAAAGCCATTGAAGAGGCCATCGCGAACCCAAGGGATCTGGACTTCAACCTTGTTAACGCCCAACAGGCGCGCAGGGTGCTGGACAGGCTGGTCGGCTTCGAACTCTCGCCGGTGCTGTGGCGCAAAGTGCGCCCGTCCCTGTCAGCCGGAAGGGTGCAGTCGGTGGCTGTAAGGTTAGTGGTGGAACGTGAGAAGGAAATTAACCATTTCGAGCCGGAATGCTTCTACAAGGTGGTGGGCACCTTCCGCACTTCCGGAGACAGCGTGCCGTTTGAAGCGGAACTGAACACCCGTTTCCGCACAGAAGATGAGGCAAGTGCCTTCCTTGAGAAATGCAAAAGCGCCCAATTTACCGTGAAAGCGGTGGAGAACCAGCCCGTAAAGCGCGTTCCCGCACCGCCCTTCACCACCGCCACCCTGCAGCAGGAGGCGGCCCGGAAGCTGGGCATGTCGGTCGCACGCACCATGTCGGTCGCACAGCAGTTGTACGAATCGGGGCATATCACCTACATGCGTACGGACTCCGTCAACCTTTCCGACCTTGCCCTGGCCACCTCCGAAGCGGAAATCATCCGGAACTATGGGGAGAAATATGCCAAAAGACGCAAATATACCACGAAAACCAAAGGGGCGCAGGAGGCACACGAAGCCATCCGCCCCACCTACATGAACACCCATTCAATTTCAGCCGGCGACAATCAGGCGGAACGGCTCTATCAGCTCATCTGGAAACGCACCTTAGCATCCCAAATGGCGGATGCCAAGCTGGAAAAGACCACCGTCACCATCACCAGCCCCGACCTGGAGGAATATTTCATCAGCGAAGGCGAAGTGCTGCTGTTTGACGGATTCCTGAAAGTGTACAAGGAGTCACAAGGAGACCAGCCGGAGGAGGAGAGCCGCGAGCTTCCCGCCCTGAGCCAAGGGATGCTTCTGGAACAGGAGCAGGTCCAGGCCACCGAAAAACACACCATGCCGCCCTACCGCTATACAGAGGCCAGTCTTGTCCACAAACTGGAGGAATTGGGTATCGGCCGTCCCTCAACATACGCCCCCATCATCTCCACCATCCAGAAACGGAACTATGTGCAGAAGGGCAACAAGGAGGGCAGCGAACGTGAATACCGCATACTTACATGCAAAAAAGGGAAAATCACCGTCAGCAGCAAAAAGGAGAAAATCGGCTATGAGAAGGGCAAACTTCTTCCGACGGATATCGGCAACGTGGTCAACAGTTTCCTGAACGACCATTTCGAAAAAATCATGGACTACCAGTTCACCGCCAGCGTGGAGAAGGATTTTGACAAAATAGCCCAGGGAAAAAAGGAATGGAAAAAGATGATTGCCGATTTCTACAAGGACTTCCACCAAACCATCACAACCACACTCGAAACTTCGGAAAAGGCAAGCGGCGAACGGCTGTTGGGTGTGGATCCGGTTTCAGGACGAAACGTGTACGCCAAGCTGGCCCGCTACGGTGCTGTGGTGCAGATGGGACGCTCCAACAGCGAGGACACGCTAAGTTTCGCCAAGCTGCTGCCGCACCAGAGCATTGACACCATCACCTTTGAGGAGGCGATGGATCTGTTCAAGCTTCCGCGCACGGTCGGCACCCACAACGGCCTGCCATTGGTTGTGAACATAGGCCGCTACGGCCCATATGTGCAATACGACGGAAAATTCTACGCCATACCGAAGACGGAAGACCTCCGCATCATCTCACCTGAGCGATGCATTGAAATCATGGAGGCCAAAAAGAAATCAGACCAGGACAAGGAAGCCTGCATAATCGGCGAATGGGAAGGCGACCCGCTTTCCGTCGCAGTGGGACGCTTCGGTCCCTACATCCTCTACAAGAAGCATTTCTACGCCCTGCCCAAAGGCACGGATATCCATACGGTCAGTTTGGAGCAGGCCAAGGAGGTCATCCACAAATATGAGGAGAAGAACATTCTCCGCCGCTTTGAAGA
>JAGAEQ010000023.1 GCA_017613015.1 Bacteroidales bacterium
AACTCAATTCAGTGGCCTCCCTTCCACGGGGCGTGCGCACCAGGAATCCCTCCTGGATCAGGAAAGGCTCGTACACCTCCTCGATGGTGCCGGCATCCTCGCCCACCGCCGTGGCGATGGTGCTGATGCCGACCGGCCCGCCCTTGAACTTGTGGATGATGGCGGAAAGGATGCGGTTGTCCATCTCGTCCAGGCCGTAGGCGTCCACATTGAGTGCGGAAAGACCGTAGCGGGCAATCTCCAGCGTGATTTTTCCGCTTCCCTTGATTTGGGCGAAGTCGCGCACGCGGCGCAACAGCAGGTTGGCGATACGGGGCGTGCCGCGGCTGCGCCGGGCAATTTCGTGGGCGGCGTTCTTCTCAATGTCAATCCGCAGTATGCCCGCCGAGCGGATGATGATTTTTTCCAGCGTTGCGGTGTCGTAGTAGTTGAGCCGCAAGTTGATGCCGAAGCGGGAACGCAGCGGGGCGGTGAGCAGTCCCGAGCGGGTGGTGGCACCCACTAAGGTGAAATGGTTCAGCCCAATCTGCACGTTCCGCGCATTGGGTCCCGATTCAATCAGAATGTCAATCTTGTAGTCCTCCATCGCGGAATAGAGGTATTCCTCCACCACGGGGGAGAGCCGGTGAATCTCATCGATGAACAATACATCATTGGTTTCCAAGTTGGTGAGCAGACCTGCCAGGTCGCCGGGCTTGTCAATGACGGGGCCGGAGGTGATGCGCAGGTTCACGCCCATTTCGTTGGCGATGATGTGGGAAAGGGTGGTCTTTCCCAGACCGGGAGGTCCGTGCAGCAGCACATGGTCCAAGGATTCACCGCGCTGCTTGGCCGCCCGGACGAAAATTTTCAGGTTTTCCACCACCTGCTCCTGTCCGGCGAAATCGTTGAAATCGCCCGGTCGGATCACTTTCTCGATCTCTTTTTCCGAAAGGCTGAGGCGTTCGGCGGAGGGGTCCAGGTTGGGGTTTATCATAAATTATTGTTTTCCTGTTAAATGTGTTGTTTCCGCTGTTTTTTCGGCAGGCTTCCGTTACGGAAGCGCTGAAAATGCAAAGTTCCGCAAAATCTGAATACGGAGGAAAGTGCCGGAAGAAAAATTTCTATATAAATTTTATGGTGAAACCCTGTCCGGATATTTCCTTTTGTTGTACCTTTGCAAGCGTAATTTTTTCCGGATAGGGACGCAAACGGTGCGTCCTTATCGTGTGTTTGACCTTAAAATTCTATACTGATGAAAGTGGATGTGTTACTGGGCATGCAATGGGGCGATGAAGGCAAAGGAAAGGCCGTGGATGTGCTTACGCCGCACTACGATGTGGTCGCCCGTTTCCAAGGCGGACCGAATGCGGGACATACCTTGGAGTTTGAGGGCCATAAGATGGTGCTGCACACCATCCCTTCCGGAATTTTCAGGGAGAACACACGCAACGTCATCGGTAACGGGGTGATTATCGACCCCTATGTGATGGGGCAGGAAATCAAGGAGGCCTCGGCCTACACCGATGTGAAATCCAAGCTGTTCATTTCCTTGAAAGCCAATCTGATTCTGCCTACCCACCGCTTGCTTGACCATGCCAACGAGGCGGCCATGGGCAGCCGGAAAATCGGTTCCACCCTCAAGGGGATAGGACCCACCTACACCGACAAGACCGCGCGTAAAGGCTTGCGTATCGGAGACATACTTTCGCCGGACTTTGATACCAGGTACCGCATGCTGAAAGAGGCGCACCTGCGTCAGGTGGAAAGCATGGGCTTCGATTATGCGGAGGTCTGCATGGAAGGCATGCCCTTCGAAACTTACGAAAAAGCCTGGCTGGAGGCCTTGGAACACTTGCGCTCCTACCAGTTGGTCTCCACGGAATATTTGATTAACAACGCTTTGTCGGACGGAAAATCGGTTTTGGCCGAAGGTGCCCAGGGCACGTTGTTAGATGTGGATTTCGGGACGTATCCCTACGTGACCTCCTCCAACACGATTGCGGCGGGCGCATGCAGCGGTTTGGGAGTGGGGCCTTCCGCCATCGGACGGGTGTTCGGGCTGTTCAAGGCGTACTGCACCCGCGTGGGGACCGGCGTTTTCCCCACCGAATTGTTTGACGAAACCGGTGAATACTTGCGGAAGCAGGGGCAGGAGTTCGGCGCGACGACCAAACGCCCGAGGCGCTGCGGCTGGATAGACCTTCCGCTGCTGAAATACGCCTGCATGCTGAACGGCGTGACCGACCTGATGATGATGAAGGTGGACGTGCTCAACGGTTTCGAGACGGTGAAAGCCTGTACGGACTATGAGATAGATGGGAAAGTCACGCGGGAGATTCCGTTCTGCCTGGACGGGGCGGCGCATCCGGTGTACACGGATTTTCCCGGATGGGAGCAGCCTTCGGAAGGGGGCAGAATTTCCGAAAATCTGGAAAAATACCTGCATTTCGTGGAAAACTACCTCGGACGCGGATTCTACCTGCTCTCTTACGGTCCCGACCGTGAGGAGACTTTGATTTTCAAATAGGAATAATTTCTAAAACAGTTTATTATGGAAAACAAAAAGGGCTATGCCCTGCCTATCGCAATGATGTTTTGTCTTTTTGCGATGATTTCGTTCGTCACCGGGTTTCAGAATCCTTTCGGAGTCATTGTGAAAAACCAGTTCGGCGTCAGTAACTTCATGTCGCAGCTCGGTAATTTCGCCAATTTTATCGCCTATGCGTTCATGGGCATTCCGGCCGGTATGATGCTGAAACGCTTGGGTTACAAAAAAACCGCCTTGTGGGCCATCGCTGTCGGTTTTGTGGGGGTGTCCGTCATGTTCCTTTCGGGAATCGCCGCTTCCTTCGGCATTTATCTGATTGGTGCCTTCGTGGCCGGTTTCTCCATGTGCATGCTGAACACGGTGGTCAATCCCATGCTGAACACCTTGGGCGGCGGCGGCAAGAGGGGTAACCAGCTGATACAGTTCGGCGGCGCGTGCAATTCCATTGCGGCCACCATCGTTCCGGTGCTTGTCGGGTACCTGATGGGGGATGTGGCCAAGGCCACCATCAAGGATGGCAACCCCGCCCTTTTCATCGCCATGGGCATTTTCGCCTTGGTTTTTGTCGTGCTTTCCTTTGTCAGCATTCCGGAGCCATACGTGGAGCGGAACGAGACGCGGAAGGAGCAGTACGGTCCGCTTTCTTTCCGTCATTTTCGTTTGGGCATTGTCGCCATTTTCATTTACGTGGGCGTGGAAGTCGCCATTCCGAGTATCGCCAACCTGTACATGACCCAGGGCATGGAGGCGGGCGGACTGGCCATGCCGGCGGCTGTTGCGGGCACTTTGTGCGGCACCTATTGGTTTTTGATGTTTATCGGACGGCTGATCGGCGGTCTCCTTGGCGGAAAGGTCTCCCCCAAGGGCATGCTGGGCACGGTGTTGGCGATGGCTGCCGTTTTTGTGCTGCTGGCCATTTTCCTTCCGGACAGCATTACCGTGAAAATGCCGGTGTTCCGTGCGGACATCTCTTTCGGATTAGAAAGCGTGCCGCTTCCAATTATGTTCTTGATTCTTTGTGGTTTGTGCACTTCCGTCATGTGGGGCGGCATTTTCAATCTCGCCGTGGAGGGGCTTGGCCGGTATACGGCTATGGGTTCCGGCATCTTTATGGTGATGGTCTGCGGCGGCGGCATTCTTCCCGCTGTGCAGGGCTGGATTGCCGACCTCACCGCCAATTACATCAGCAGCTATTGGGTGGTGTTCGCCGGTATAGTGTACATGCTGTTCTTCGCCTTGGCCGGTTCCAAAAACGTGAACAAGGACATTCCCGTCGAATAAAGGTGTGTTTTCTCCTAAGCGTTTGCAATAGAAAAACAGAAGGGCTTCCATTACGGAAGCCCTTCTGCACTAACAACTCAAAAAATGAGAAAAATGAAAAAAATCATTGTTTGGAAACCGTGAACGGGTAGGTCTTGCGGTCGCTGCCGTAAAGGATAATACGGTAGACCCCTGCGGGTAGGCCGGAAAGGTCTATGTCGCAAGGATTGGCGTTCACGCTTTGTCTGCGCAACAGCTTGCCGTTGGCGTCGCAGAGGCAGATGTGCCGGACGGGGCAGTTCTCCGGAGTCCGGATGTGCAGCTGTTGTGCGGTCGGATTGGGGTAGATGCGGATGTCCGGGGCCGTTTCCGCAGCGATGCGGGTGACGGGGGTGGTGAAGGCGGGCGTGGTGTATATGCGGTAATGCCGGTATACGATGCTGTCCATGCATGCACTCAGAACGAGGGTGTCGGTGTCGGAGAGGAAGGCCCGGTTCCCTTTGACGTACAGGGCTTCCGGATGGCTGCTTTCCCAGTGCAGGCCCTTGTGCTCTCCCAGTAGGAAGTCATGGGCGACGCTGTCCGCGCTTTCCTCCGCCTCCAGAAAAATCGGCACCACGGAAATCCAGGCTTCGTTCGTGCCGCCCATGGCGTGCAGCCGGGGGTAGAAATCCTCCGCATAATGCCAATGGGTGGTGTCCAAAGCGGGGCAGAGGCTTTTGCCCGTCATGTTCCGGGTTAGGCAGCCTTCAGCCATGCCGGTTTCGTCCTGATTGTTGATGCCGCCGACCGCCGTCATCTGTTTGTCATAAAAGCAGGAGCGCACCACCGGGGTCTGGCTGTACTTGCGTCCCACGATGTTGCCTGTGTATTTTTGCCCAAAAAGCTGTCCGCAGTTGTAAGCCTTGTCCAAAGAGGAGTTTCCGTTCAGGAAACCGATCAGCCCGCCGGTGCAGAGGTCGCCAGAAATGGTATTGCTGTTGTAGCAATACGAAACCGAAGTCCCCAAAGAGGCCCCGCCGGAAGTGTTGCTTGTGGCGCCGGCGTAGCCGCAGATGCCGCCGACTTTCTCTTTCCCGCTGATGTCTCCGGCGTTGTAGCATTCCTGAATGGAGGATTGCAGCAGGTAGCCGCAGATACCGCCGATGTACTCCCCGTTTCCAATAATCAGGGCGTGGTTGGCGCAGGCTTTGATCAGGCTGTGGTTGCGGGCGCAGCCCACAATGCCGCCGATGTATTTGTCAGCACGGATGAACGAATGCCTACCGAGACTGATCCCGCGAATCTCCGCCGAATCCACGCAGCCGAAGATGCCTTGATAGGCTTGGGTCGCGGAATCCGCGTACAGGTAGTCTATCTCGTGGGAATGGCCGTCAAAGCAGCCCTTGAAGTTGGCGCTGCTGCTGTTCCCGACAGGAATCCACGGATGCAGGCTGTCGCAGACGCTTTGGAGCGAAAGGGAGGTTTGCAGGCTGAAATAGATGCCCCGGTAGCCTTTGTTGTCGTTGCGTATGCCTTTGTAGCTGCCGTCGCGGTAGTTGTTCACTGCGTCGCGGAAGGCGAGCCAGTCGGCTAAGCTGTCAATGCTGAGGGCGTATTCCGGCGAAAGCCCGTCGTTGCCCCAGCTCGCGTAAAGGTTGGTGTCGGACAGTACTAGCAGGCTGTCGCCGTAAAGCAGTTCGGCTTTTCCTTGGGGCAGCGTGCTCCATCCCAAAAAGACGGAATGCGCTTGTTGGAAGGGCAGGGTGTCCAGGTGCAGGTAGCTGTTTTCGTAGGCGGTGCGGAGGTAAGGGCTGTTGGCGGTGTCGTTGGCCCAGAAGCGCACCTGATAAAGGTTGCGGAGTTGTATACAGGTGATATACACTTGTTTATATGTTATTTGCATATAACTGGCGGTGAGCACAATGAGCGAGTCGGTGGCCACAATGGACGCGCTGCCGTTCTGTATGTGCAAACTGTTGGGCTTGTTGCTTTCCCAAGTGACGAATCCGCTGCCTTCCAATTGGATGGACTGCTGCGCGTGGCGGACATTGTCTCCTGAAGCCAAAAAGACGGGCAGCACGGAAACTTGGGTGCCTATGTCGGAAAGCCCGTTACGCAGCTGCGGATACCGCCGGGGCTGAATCGTCCAGTACAGGGTGTCCGACAGGAATTGTCCGCTGCACAAATCTTGGGTGGAAAGGCCGGTGGCGTTGTCGTCGTCCGTGTTGTTGATGCCGCCTTGCACGCTGATCTGCTTGTCGTACCAGCACTGGCTGTAGCGGACGGTCTTTTGGGATTTCGAGCCGAAAACGCTGCCGTACAAGGTGTCCCCCCAGACTTGCCCGCTGTGGTACACTTGGGAAATGAGGGTGTAGGAGTAGCAGTTCCCGACAATGCCTCCCACGGTTTTGCCGCCGTGGATCTGTCCGCTGTTGTAGCAGTGGCGGATGACGCTGTTCAGGGTGTCCGTGCCGCTTTTGCTGCCGTTGCAGTAGCCGGAGATGCCTCCGGTTTTTTCGGCGCCTTGGATGAAGCCGGTGTTCAGGCACAGCTCAACGACGGATTTGGCGAGGTTTCCGCAGATGCCGCCCACGTGGGTGGACGCGCCGCTCACATAGGCGTGGTTGGCGCAGCGGCGGATAAGGGTGGCGTTGGTGGCGGAACCGGCGATGCCGCCGCAATACTGTTTGCCGATGATGCTGTCACCGGCGGCCAGCACAAGCTGGTCCACGCAGGCGGAGTCCAAGCAGCCAAAGAATCCTTTGTAATTCGTCTCCGGGGTGTTGATGTACAGGTGGGAAACGCTATGCCCATCGCCGTAGAACGTGCCGCGGAAACTGACAGTGTTGCTTTTCCCAATGGGTTCCCAAGACTCGCCTTTGCGGTACAGGCTGTCCAAATCCATGTCGGCGGTCAGGCGGAAATACCGTCCCCGGTATCCGGTGGAAAGGTTTTCCAAACCTTTGAAAACGCCTTTGCTGTAGTTGTTTACAGCGTCACGGAAGGTTATCAGCTCTTCGGTGTTGTTGATGGGGATGGCGTGCAGGGAGTCGCTGCCGTCAGGGCTCCATACGGCAAACAAGGTGGTGTCGGAGGCAATGCGGACGGAGTCACCGGCGGCCAAGCAGACCGTGCCTGAATCGTCAAACGCCCAACCGATGAAAAAATGGCGCGGGCGCGAAAAGGCGGACGCGGGCAGGGTCAGGGTTTCGTCTGCACAAAGCGTCAGGGGAGCCATGCTGCCGCTTCCCTGATTGGCATGGAAAGCAATGTGATAGGATGGTTTTACCGTCAATTGCAGGCTTACGATGCTGTCCAAGCCGAAGCGGTCGCTCAAGGTGTCCTGCCGGAAATACGCGCTTTTGCCTGCCAGTTCGGAGGCCGGGATGTGGAAGCCGTGCAACTGATAGCCGTTTTCGGTGCAAATAGTGTCATAAAACGCTGTGAATGAAACCGATTGGAAGAGGCGCAGCAGGGTCACCTCCTTGTACCTTTGGGCGGAATCTCCGACGGAGAGGGTGAGGTTGCTGTCGTTGCGCAGGATAATCACGTCCGTGCCGCGCACTTGCAGGCTGCCGGTGTCGCTGCTTGTCCAAAATAGCCCGTTTCCGCTGCGGACGGTAAAATGCTGGCGCACACTGTCTATGCGGTCTTTGGGTGCAAAAAGCAGCGGGGAGGCCGCTCCCCAGGCCGCCGTGGAGGTCCCTAAGAAAGGCAGGCGCGGGTAGTGGTTCGCAGAAAACAGCCAGCAGGCGGAATCCAAGGGCAGGCTGTTCCCTAAGAGACGCCGCGTCCCCCGTCCTTCCGCGCTTCCGGGAATATCTTGGTTCTCAATGCCTCCCGGAAGACAGGTCTGGTTGTCGTAATAGCAGCCGGAAACGGAGACCCCGGCACTGAACTTTCGTCCGATGATGCCGCCGGTGTACTGCTGTGCCTGCACATTGCCGATGTTGTAGGCCTGGGACACCGAAAGGTGGTTGTTCACGTAGCCGATCAGGCCGCCGGACTGGCTGATGCCGAGAATCAGTCCGCTGTTGAAACAGTTGCTGATGCGGCCGTCGGCATCAGCGCTGCCGGAGGCATATCCGGAAATGCCCCCGATGTTCCGGTTCCCGCTGATGTTTCCGAGGTTGTAGCATTGCAGGACGCTGCCTGCGTTCATGCTGCCGGATATGCCTCCGGCCTCATCCTCAGCGCACCGTACCTGCCCCCAGTTGGCGCAGTTCACGATGCTTGTTTTTTTCCGGGAGGTGTCCTCCGTGTCCCGCTGAGGATGGTCCGGCGGCGGATTCTGAGCTCCGGTGGTTGGAAACGCGCTGCCGAAAAGGCACATCATGCCGATAAGCAGCCAATGCTTACGCATAGAAAAAGAAGGGTAATACATCATGTTGGTTAAGGTTAGTGGCCTTTCTTCCGAAAGGCGGGTTAGTTAATGGGTTAATTGCGCCGCAAAAATAGATAAAAAACCAATGTGCTGTGCCGCGGCTTTGGAAAATATTTTCAAATTTTTATAAAAGGATGTAAATAAATCTTTTACAAAACAAAAAAAAGAGAAAGGGCTTCCCGAAAGTGAAGGAAGCCCTTGGGTTTATTCCGTCAGGGAATAGGGTTTGTCGGACTTGTTTTGGAAAAGTTTGGTGTTGGGTTTGGGTCCCATGACAAACTCCAGCACGCCCCCGTCCGCCAATTGCCGGTGGGTGAGGAAGGCGCGTGTCCAAGGCATCCCGTTCCAGGTGACGGACTGTATGTAGCGGTTCTTGTCGCTGACCTTAGGCGCTTTGATTTCCAATACCCTGTCGTTGGCCAAGCGGATTTTCAGGTAAGGGAGGTAAGGCGCGCCAATCACGTATTGGCCGCTGCCGGGGCAGACCGGATAGAAGCCCATGGCCGAGAAAATGTACCAGGCGGACATCTGTCCGCAGTCATCGTTGCCGCAGAGGCCGTCCATGTGGTTGCGGTACATTTTGTTCATGATTTCGCGTACCCAGTATTGGGTTTTCCACGGCTGGGAGGTCCACATGTAGAGGTAAGGGATGTGGTGGCTCGGCTCGTTGCCCTGCACGTAGCCGCCCAACATGCCTTCGCGGGTGACATCTTCCGTCTGGGCGAAAAAGGCGTCTGGAATATGCATGGTGAAAAGGGTGTCCAGCTTGGTGACAAAAGCGGCTTCTCCGCCCATGGCACGCATCAGCCCGAATACGTCGTGGGGCGCGTAAAACGAATAGTTCCAAGCATTTCCTTCAATAAAACCTTCGCCGTAAGTGGAAAGCAGGCTGAAAGGCTCTTTCCAGCTGCCGTCCGTATAGCGGGCGCGGGCGAAACCTATGGACGGGTCGAAGATGTTGCGGTAGCTCAAGGCCCGCTGCCGGTAGACGCTCGCTTCCGCTTTCCTTCCTTGGCGGAACAAGGTGTTGAAAACGGTCCAGTCTTCGTAGGCGTTCTCCAAGGTTACGGAAACCCCGTTGGCGCTTTTGTCCACGGGGACATAGCCGAGTTTTTTATATACGTCGGTAAAATCATAATAAGCTACGTTTGAGGAGGATAGCATGGCTTCCACCGCTTGCGCCTCCTTGCCTTTCAGCAGGCCTTTCTCCAATGCGTCCGCGACCACCGAAACCCCGTGGTAGCCGATCATGCACCAGTTTTCGCTCCCCATGTGGCTCCACACCGGCAGCATGCCGTGCGGACTTTGGCGGTAATGCGCCAGAAAAGAGGAGACAATGTCCTTCGCCAATGCCGGATCCAGCAGCGTCAGCAGCGGATGCAGGGCGCGGTAGGTGTCCCAGACAGAGAAAATGGTGTAGTTGGTGAAATCCTTCGCCTGATGGATTTCATGGTCGATGCCCCGGTATTTTCCGTCCACGTCCTGATAGACAGAAGGATTAATCATCACATGGTAGAGCGAGGTGTAAAACATGGCTTTGGCGTCTTCGCTCCCTTTGGCCCCAGCGACGGACAGGCGTTTCTCCCACTCGTTCTCGGCCTGCTGCCGCAGCGCGTCAAACAGGGAATGCGGATACAGGTTGGTTTTGGGGTTGGCGCGGAAAGCCGCGGTTTCGGTCTCCAGGTTTTTCAGGGCCCCCTGCATGCTCACGGAGGAAATGCCCAAGTAGATTTCCAAGGTGTCCCCGCCTTCCGGTGCGAATTCGAACCAGGTGACTAATTCGCGTCCGCCCATTTCCGGAAAATCATGGTTCACGTCAAAACGTTTCCAGAAACCCTTGTAGTCCATGCGTCCGAAGTCCTTGCAGCCGTAGCGGACAATCGGTTTGCTGAAGCGGATGGCGAAATAGGTGTAGTTGGTGCGGCTCCAGCCGCTGGTGATGCGGTAGCCTTGCAGCAGCCGGCCGTTTTCCAGCACGTTAGCCTGCGCCCACAGCACTTTCCCTTCGTAATTGTAAATAGCGTGGTGGAGGTCCAGCAGGATTTTCTGGGTGTCGCCCGGCGTGAAGACATAGCGGTGCGCACCCACGTGCGGCGAGGCGGTCAGTTCACAGCGGATGTGGTCGTCGTCCAAGGTGACGGCGTAGTAGCCGGGGCGGCTCGTTTCGGTCTCATGGCGGAACCGTTGGCGGTAGCCCGCATCCGGATTGTCTGCAGTGCCGGGGTTAAGTTTCACCTTTCCGGTGAAGGGCATCACCAGAAAATCGCCCAAGTCGGAATGACCGGTGCCGCTGAAATGGGTGTGGCTGAACCCGACAATGCTCTTGTCGCGGTACTGGTAGCCCGTGCAGTACTCGTAGGCCCGGGGCTGGTACACGCCCCCGATGTTGTGCGGGATGGTGTCGGTGTCCGGGCTCAGCTGTATGGCCCCGTAAGGATAGCAGGCTCCCGGAAAGGTGTGCCCCATGCCGTTGGTGCCGATAAAGGTGTTCACATAGGAGGCGCAGGCCTGTCCGTAAAGGCCTGTCCATCCCCATAGAAGTATGCTTGCAGTGAAAACGAGAACTTTTTTATTCATGCTGTGTTGTATTTGTCGTTTTTAATCTTCGATATGCACTTTGAGCTGGTCGTAGGCTAAATGCACGTGGGGCGGCAGCTCGGGCTCCACCTCGGCGTAGCGGCCCATGCTGTGTGCGATGTGCGTGAAATAGGCGCGTTCCGGACGCAGCCGTTCCACCAAGGCAAGCCCTTCCTCCAGGCAGAAATGGGAGTAGTGTTTCTCCTTGCGCAGCACGTCCAGCACCAGCACTTTCAGGCCGTGCAGCTTTTCCAGCTCGCTTTCGGCAATGAAGCTCGCGTCCGTGATGTAGGCCATGTCGGCGATGCGGTAGCCCAATACGGGCAGCTCCATGTGCAGCACCTGTATGGGTTGTATGTGAATACCTTGTGTCTCAAAGGCTTCGCTTTCTACTTCGTGCAGTGTCAGTTGGGGGACGCCGGGGTATTTGTGGTGTACGAAAGCATAGGCGAATTCGTTGCGTACTGCCTTGCAAGTGCGGCGGTTGGCGTAAATGTGCATGGACATGTGCTGGGCGAAGTTGAAGGAGCGTATATCGTCCATGCCCGCCAAATGGTCCTTGTGTTCATGGGTGAGAAGCACAAAATCCAAATGCTCAATGTTTTCCCTGAGCATCTGCTGGCGGAAGTCGGGGCCGGTGTCAATGACGATGCGTTTGCCTGCGTATTCGATGAGCATGGAGGTGCGCAAGCGTTTGTCACGGCTGTCTGTTGAAAGGCAAGTATTGCAGTGACAAGCTATTACAGGTACTCCTTGGGATGTCCCCGTGCCTAAAAAAGTCAAATCCATTACCGGTTGTTTTGCGCTGCAAAAGTACTCATTTTCCGGCTCACCTGCACCCCTCTGTGTTTAAAATATAGTTGGGCTGCCTATTTTTTCGTTATTTTTTTCCGCTTTTCAAGCGTCCGGATTTCGGGGAGGTTTACAATCGTTTTGCAAGTTTTTTCGGTGCAAATATACAACTTTTTGGCGAATCTCGCAAGCTTTTTAACAATTTATTTTATTAACAATCAGGTTGCTGTAACTTTTTGAGGGGGCGACTAATTAATAAACAAGACCGAAGAGCCAGAGGGGGATTTTATTGCCGAAGCCGATTTCAATATTGTCGGCTACGACGTAGCTGTCTGGAAGGTCGGCAATCTGGGAGAAGCCTTTTTTCTTGCCTCCGACCTCAAACAAATGGGTTCCGTCAACCTGCAGGTCGCCTTGCTTGGCGTACTGGATGGTATGGCCGAAGGACATCATGGCGGAGAAGAAGGATTCGCGGAGAGTTCCGGCATCGGCAGCGCCCCCGAGGGCATACATGAGGTTCGTGTTGTTGAAGAGTATTTTATCAGGCTTTCCCAGTGCCTTGAGACCTTTGTTGTCGGCATGGAGCTGACGGATGAGTGCCGCTCGCTCAAGAAGGGACAACAGATGGATTAGTTGGTTGCGGGTGGTGGACAGCAAGGCGCACAGGTTGGCTATGTTGGGCGTGTAGGGTGCTGACTGGGCAAGGATCATCAGCAGGCGTTTGGCTTTTTGGATGGTTTCGTATTCAATCTTTTCGACGGTGGGGATGTCGTTCTCGATGACGGTGGAGACAACTTTCTGCAATCGATCGTAATAGCTCTCGGTAGAGCTTTCAAGAAAGAACGGATAGTAGCCGGTTTTGAGGTATTGTTCGAAAAGGGGCAGCGGCTTGAGTGTGGAGGTGATTGCGGATGCCTGTTGCATGTGAGAGGAAAGGATGTCCTGCAAAGAATGTATGGGCAGGTGAGCCGTCCCGGTTATCTCCAGGTACTCGCGAAAAGAGAGTCCGTGGAGCGTGTACATGCGGAGACGACGGGAAAGATCGCCCTCGGCATTGTCAATTTCAAGGAGAGATGAGCCGGTGAAAATGATGTGTAGCTTGGGATAGTCATCGTAGAGGTTCTTGATGGCACGCCCCCAGCCAGTGTATTTGTGGACCTCGTCAAGAAAGAGGTGGGTGACGCCATGGGTGTAGAGGTATTCTGCGAGTTCAACGAGAGTGTGGGTGCTGAACCAGATGTTGTCAAGGGAAGTATAGAATGCCTTGGTGCGGTCGGGAAAGGTGAGCCGGATGTGCTGAAGCATCATGGTCGTCTTACCTACGCCTTTGGCTCCCTTGATGCCGATGAGGCGTTCGCTCCAGTCGATATGGCTGTAGAGATAGCGGATATAATTGGTTTGGGTTTCTTCCAGACGGCGGTTGTAGGCACGAAATAATGTTTCCATAGTGGTATCTTTTATCTTTTGAATTGCGCGGCAAAGATACAAAATATTTCTTTACAAAGAAAGAAAATCGAGTAAAATATTTCTTTGCAAAGAAAGAAATCAAGCAAAATATTTCTTTGCAGAGAAAGAAAATCAAGTAAAATGTCGGTGTTACAAAAATACTACCTTTTGTCCACTTTTCAACCGTCCGGTTTTCGGGGAGGGTTACACCTCCTTCCCAGCATGTCGTAGGTGTAGTTGCGCTCCCAGTCGTTGGTCTGGGAACTGTAAACCTTGGTGTTGTCGCCGACAGGGCTGTAGTTGAAATAGACAAACGGCTGGCCTGCGGCCTTCACCGCCCATGGCTTGATGAAATTGTTTTTTTTGCGACCTTGCTTCATACGACAAATTATCTCGGATTATTTATAGGGCAACCCAATTTATTATTTTCAAAATCGTAATACAATCCCGGATAATTATTATAATTAGGCCTATTTTTTACAGACATGGTTTTTCCAGCAGTTTTTTTCACAATTGTTCCATATTCATCATTTTGTTCATGAACTACAGGAGCATCGTCACAACTGCACATACGCCGCCATCTTTCTTTCTTTACAGGTATTCTTATATCGTGTCTATTTATAAATTTAGTTGAATCTTTAATGATAAGTTTAGGGCATGCATCCAGATGAACAAGATAGATTTTTCCGTTCTCTCCCCACACATTGTCTATAAGAAACCAACCATCTCTTCCCGGATAATAAAACAAGGCGGAACCTATTTCAACACTGTCCTTATAATAATAGGTCAATTTTGTCATACAACCATCCCAGTCCTGTCTCAATATTTTTATATCATCCAAACTATACACAGACTCTGTCATAGTATGTGTATCTCTGCATGAGACCAAACAGATAATGGCAATTAAGAATAAATAAATGCGATTCATTACCTTATTTTTTATTACGTTGATACTCTTTTCCCAAATCTATGCATCGTTGTGAGAGAGAATCTTCTCCATTCTTAACACATTTTAACAATTTGAATCCCAAAGAAGGGTCTCTGCTAGACACTTGGGCGACATATAAAAGAAGGAGTGCTGCCCCCTTTTTATTATTACCTGCCAAATTATATGCACCATAGCCTATTTGGGCAACATCCTCCCTCAAAACTCCTCCTGATGCCGCGACCATTCCAGCCACAAAATTCCCTGCATCTCTCGGAGAAGCATATGTTCCATATAACTTTGAACCGTGTTTAACATGTGCTTTTATGTCCCAATCACCATTTTTTGCTGCATTTTTTTGATACTGATATAAAGATGGATTTTGATCCATTATTGAATTAGCCATTGTTGTAAGTTCATCACTGTCAAAGTCAATAATCATATCAGGCATTGGTCTAATCTGACCTGTTTCATTGTATAAACTTTGGTCTGCAAAACTCAATGAATGTAAAGATTCTCCCATATAAGTACCACCTGCCGATGTTCCTTTTTTCTCATGTCTTTTTGTAATTTGATATTCCGTAACAGAGGAGCCATCCGCATTACGACCATGCATATATACGCCATTATCTCCATCATCAAAAACAGCAATAACCCGTCCATTTTCATCAGTATGGGTAGAAACTTCTTCCCCATCCGGATCCACGTACTTCACAGGGTTGTTGGCGCAATAGGCATACGGGGTCATCCAGAAGTACTTTTCGAACATCGGGTCCCTGCTGGTAAACACCGGCGGTTTGTAATACCTCGCTTCGTAGTAGTACATGCCGGTTTCTTCGTCTAATTCTTTGGCGTTGAAAGAGTATTTGGGCAGCAAGTTGCTGTAGAAGTTTGCGTTGTACTCGGTTGTAATTTCGCCAAACGGTGCGTACAGGAAGCCTTGGGTGATATTCTGGTTTTGGTCGGTGACGTAGGCGGTGCTGCCAAGGTGGTTGATGTGGTAGTAGAAGATGTCATCGGGGGTTCCGGTGGGTTGCAGGGAGGAAACCGAGAGGAAAGGTTCGTACTCCACAGGCGGGGACACCAGCTCCCGCGTGCCGCCGTTCCTGTTGCCAAGGATGGCGGGCTGTTCAGGCTCCTCGTAAGCCAGCATGCCGCCAAGCTCCTCGCGAAACAGCGCGTCCAG
>JAGAEQ010000024.1 GCA_017613015.1 Bacteroidales bacterium
AGAAATTGTGTATCTTTGCTCTTTGGTAAGGTGATTGTAACTTTTCATATCGCAACACAAAAGTAGTCATTTTACCTGAGAGTGCCATTTTGGGCACTCTTTTTTTCTACTCAGTGTTGCACTTGTAAGTGGAATTTAGGCGTTAATTTGATGTATGGAAAAAACCACCGGGAAAGTTGCTGTCTCCCGCAGGGAAATCTGGCGTATTGCCCTTCCCATTATGCTGGGGAATCTGGCACAGACCATTATCACGTTTACAGACACCGCCTTCTTGGGGCATGTGGGTTCCGTGGAGCTGAGCGCGTCCATGATGGCCGGACTGTATTACTTTGTGTACACGACCCTTGCGATGGGTTTTGCCGTGGGAATACAGATTTTTGTCGCCCGCCGTTACGGGGAGGCGCGTTTCGAAAGCATTGGCGTGGTGTTTTTCCACGGGGCGGTCTTTGTTGGCGGCCTGGGTTTGCTGCTCTTCGGGCTACTGTTTTTCTGCAGCGACTGGCTCATGCCTTTTTTCATCGCTTCGGAAGACATCCGCTCCTTTGCCTTTGAATACTTGAGCTACCGGCAGTTCGGCATCTTTTTCGTGGTGTTCAACTACTTGTTCCGCTCCTTTTACGTCGGCATTTCCCGGACAAGGGCCATCGCTTCTTCCACGCTACTCATGGCAGCCGTCAATGTTTTTCTGGATTACGCACTGATTTTCGGGAAGTTCGGCTTGCCACGCATGGGAGTGGGCGGGGCAGCGGTCGCCTCACTGGCGGCGGAATGCTGCGCCTTCTGTTTTTTCTTTATCCACACTTTTGTGACGGTGCCGAAGTCCTACGGCCTGTTCCGCAGGCACGCCTTGCAGCCGGAGCTGTTCCGCAGCATACTGAAACTTGCCTTCCCGAGCATGCTGCAACGCCTGTTCTCTTTCGGCACGTGGTTTGTGTTTTTTGTACTGATTGAAAAAATGGGCGAAACGGCCATCGGGGTTTCCTCCGTGATACGCAGTGTGTACATGGTGCTGATTATCCCCGGCTTCGCTTTCGCTTCCACAGCCAACACACTGACGAGCAGAATTATAGGCGAAGGCCGGGCACATCAGGTGGAGCCTTTGCTATGGAAAATCGGGACACAGAGCATCTTGAGTGCCTTGCCCATGGTTTTGCTGATGCTGGCCCTTCCCCTGCGGGTCGTCCGCATTTTCACGGCGGATCCGCTGCTGGCGGAAGCCGCGATTCCAGTCATTCACGTGGTGGCGGTGGCCACGATAGTGTCCGCTTTGACCATGGTGTTTTTCGAGGCCGTTTCCGGAACGGGCAACACTCTGGCGGCCTTGTCGTTAGAATTCGGAGTGCTGGTGACATACATTCTTTATGTGTATGTGGTTTCCCAGCACTTGCCTATCCAATGGGTATGGATGGCGGAATGGGTGTACAACATCCTGATAGGTGCGATTTCCTACCGCTACCTTCGGAAAGCCGCATGGAGAAAGAAAAAATTGTAGCCGATTTTAACGTAACACGCTGAAAATACGCTCTAAGCCATCGTCCAAAGTGCGGCGTGGGCATCCGACGTTCATGCGGAAGCAGCCTTCGTAGTCGCTGCCGCCGAAAGTGGTCCCGTCGTTGAGGGCAATGTGCGCCTTATGGATAAAGCGTTCTTTCAGTTCTTCGTGGGGAATGCCCATGGCGCTGAAATCCATCCACAGCAAAAAGGAGGCTTCCGGTTTGATGACGCGCACCTCCGGCAGTTCCTTATGCAAGCGTTCCGTGGCGTAGTCAATGTTTCGCTGCAAAAACGCCAGCAGCTGTTTCAGCCATTCCTCGCCTTTACGGAAGGCCGATTCCGCACCGACATAGGCGAACACGTTGCCGTTGGCCAGTTCATAGCCGTCGATGTAGTCATACAGGGTCTGGCGCAGGGAGGCGTTGGGGACGTAGGCCACGGAGGAAGCCAAACCGGCGATGTTGAAGGTTTTGCTGGGCGCCATGAAAGTGACGGAATGAGCAGCGGCTTCGTCGGAAACGGTGGCGTAGGAAGTGTGGCGGTATCCGGGCAGGGTGAGGTCGGCATGGATTTCGTCGGAAATGACGGTGACTTTGTGCTTTGCGCAAAGCGCGGCTATCTGTTGCAGCTCCTCCCGGGTCCACACCGTGCCTCCGGGATTGTGCGGGTTAGAGAGAATCAGCAGCTTGGACCCTTGCAGTTGGCGGTCCAAGTCGGCAAAATCTATGTGGAAACGCCCGTTTTCAATGTACAGCTTGCTGTGGCGCAACTCCCTGTGCCCGTGTTTCGGCAGGCTCAAAAAAGGAGGGTATACCGGTGTCATGACGGTCACGGCGTCCCCTTCCCGGGTGAAACTTTGCAGGCAGAAGGCGATACCGGCCACGATGCCCGGAATGAAGTGCAGGGTTTCGCGCTGTGTGCGAATGGCATAGTGTTTTTCCAGCCATTGCAGTATGGCGTCGTAGTAGGAAGCGCTTCCGAAAGTATAGCCCAAAACGGGATGCTCCAGGCGTTTGCGCAAATCGTCCAAAACAAAGTCCGGACTGGCGATGTCCATGTCAGCCACCCACATCGGCAGCAAATCGGACGCCCCAAAATTCGGTTCCAGCAAATCGTGTTTCACGCAGGCGGTCCCGCGTCTTTCCAGTTCTTTTTCGAAATCGTATGTACTCATAGTATAAAGTTTCCAAAAATATATAAAGCATTTTTTGCCGTTTTAGTATGGCATTTTGAAAAAAAAATCACTCCTTGCTGTTTCTGTTGAAATTTTTACGCTTCTGACGTCACTTTGTACCCGAATTTTATGGAAATTTGCAAATTGCTAAAATTCGAGAGACATGGGTTTGCTTTCTTTTTTCACCAAAGAAAAAAAAGACGATTTGAATCAGGGTCTGACCAAGACCAAAGAGGCTTTTTTCACGAGGCTTTCACGAGCCATTGCCGGAAAATCCACTGTGGATGACGATGTTCTGGACGCATTGGAGGAATCCTTGGTGAGTTCGGACGTGGGAGTGGAAACCACCCTGAAAATCATTGAGCGCATACAGCAACGGGTGGCCAAGGACAAATATTTGGGCACCAAAGAGCTGCACCGCATACTGAAAGAGGAGATTTCCGCCCTGTTCCAGTCGGACGGGCAAGACACCGAGGCGTTCACGCTGCCGGAAGGCCTGCAACGGCCGTATGTCATGCTCGTGGTGGGCGTGAACGGCGTGGGGAAGACCACCACCATCGGCAAATTGGCCTACCAGTTCAAACAGAAAGGCTACCAGGTGCTGCTGGGCGCTGCCGACACTTTCCGTGCGGCGGCGGTGGAACAGCTGCAAATATGGGGCGAACGCGTCGGGGTGCCGGTCATCAGCCAGGGCAGTGGCGCCGATCCGGCGGCAGTGGCCTACGACACCCTCAACTCGGCTTTGGCGCGCAAATCGGACGTGGTGATTATCGACACGGCCGGACGTTTGCATAACCGCGTCAATCTGATGAACGAATTGAGCAAAATCCGCAATGTGCTGAAAAAACTGGTGCCGGAGGCTCCGCAGGAAGTGCTGCTGGTGCTGGACGCCACCACGGGGCAGAACGCCATCGAACAGGCCCGGCAGTTCAGCGCGGCCACCGACGTGACCGCCATGGCCGTGACCAAATTGGACGGAACCGCCAAAGGCGGTGTGGTGCTCGGCATTTCCGACCAGTTGCAGATTCCGGTGCGCTACATAGGCGTGGGCGAGAAAATGGACCAGTTGCAGGTGTTTGACAAGGACACCTTTGTCGAAACCCTTTTCGACAGGTAGCGGCATGCGGGTGGTCATAGACAAGGATTCGGGCTTCTGCTTCGGAGTGGTGCATGCCATCGAAGCGGCGGAAAAGGCTTTGCGGGAGGAAGGGCATCTGTTCTGCCTCGGGGACATTGTGCACAACAACGAGGAAGTCCGCCGTCTGGAGGAGAAGGGCCTGCAAATCATTGATGAGGAAACGTTCGACAAACTTCGTGACGCCAGGGTGCTGATTCGCGCCCATGGCGAACCGCCCCGGACCTATGCCAAGGCGGAACAAAACCGTGTGGAGCTGATTGACGCCACCTGCCAGGTTGTGCTGAAGCTACAGCGCGATATTGCGGCAAGCTACCGGCGGATGAAGGCCGCGGACGGGCAGGTCGTGATTTATGGCAAGCAGGGGCATGCGGAAGTGGTCGGACTGCTGGGGCAGACCTGTCAGGAAGGCATAGTGGTCTCTTCCGTCGGGGATTTGGACAAGGTGGATTTCCACCGTCCGGCGGTTTTGTACTCCCAGACCACCCAAAGCGTGGAGGAATACACTAAAATCATTGCGGAAATGCGCTCCCGTTTCCAGGCGGTTGGCTTGGAGACGCTTTTCGAATACCACGACACCATTTGCCGCCGCGTGGCCAACCGCGCCCGGCAGATACAAGAGTTTGCCGTTCAATATGAAGCTGTTATCTTTGTTTCCGGTGAAAAAAGTTCCAATGGTCTCTACCTGTTCGACCTGTGCCGGCAAATCAATCCGCGTTCCTATTTTGTCTCCCACTTGGGACAATTGGACGACATTCCCTTCGAAGGAATCTCTTCGGTGGGCATCTGCGGCGCCACCTCCACGCCCATGTGGCTCATGCAGCGGGTGGCGGAAGTGTTAGCGGCAAAGTAAAGGTTTTTCTTGTTGTGACGCTATTCCTCCCCGTGAAGGAAATGGTCCTCCTTGCTCAAATCCGGGATGAGCCGCCGTAAGCACATTGTTTCTCCGTTTATTTCTGAATTTCTTCCGAGGAATCACCCGTATAGCGCGACAGCACGGCCTCGCCTTCGCGCATCATCAGGTAGGAGTCGTGGTAAAGCCAATCCCCCGTATTGAAGTAGTGGCTGTTTTCCGCCAAAGGGTAGTCACAAGGCAAATGCCTGTGTCCGAATACAAAATAGTCAAAATGCTGCTGTTCCAGCACTTCCCGGCAATAGCGGATGATGGGTTCCTTTTCACCGGCAAACACCTTGTCCGCCTCCTCGTGGGCGCGGCGGCTTTTCATGGAAACCGCCCGGGCCAGCGCAAACGAATGCCTCGGATGCAGCATGGCAAACAGCCGCTGGTTGAACGGCTGCGCATAGATCCACTTTATCAGGTGGTAGCCATAGTCCTTGGGGTCCAGCGCGTCCCCGTGCCCCAAACGGACCTTTTTTCCGTTGATTTCCATATCCACAATGCCTTGCAACTGTGTCAGCCCGATTTCCTCCCGGATATAGGAAAAACTCCACATGTCGTGGTTGCCCAGAATGTAATACACCTGCACGCCGCTGTCCGCCAATTCGGCTAAACGGCCTAAAAAGCGCAGGCAATGCTTGGGGACCACGTCCTTGTACTCAAACCAGAAATCGAACACATCGCCCAAGAGGAACAAATGGGTGATTTCCGGAGCGATACGGTCCAAAAAAGCGACAAGACGCTGTTCCCGTTTCCGGGATTCGGACCAGTCGGGCAGTCCGAAATGGCAGTCGGACAAAAAACAGACACTGCCGCTGACAGGAGGAAGGGAAATGATTTTATCTCGCATGGGACGCTAACTTAGGTTCTACGAATTTTATGGACATTGGAGGCATCCAAGGCCTGTTGGAGCAGAATGCGCTGTATGGTGTCAATCAGCAGCAGGAAGAGTTTCAAATCCCTGTCCCTGAACCACTGCATGGCATCCTCCTCCTTGCGGCAGGCGGCGGCGAACACCGACAGGAAATCCAAATGGTAGCGTTGCAGCCACTCCGTGGCCTCGTCCTCGTCATCAATGGAGTCGCTCAAGGCCGCAAACTCCGGATAGCCGTTTTTCAGCAGCCAGTCAAAAGCCTCCGTGTCGGAATTGATGGAAGCGGCCAAAGCGGCCAACTCCGGGAAAGCCTGCATGTAAAGCTCCATGAAATTGGCTTTCTTTTGCAGGCACATGTTAAAGCCCATCAGCACCTTCACATCGTAATCGGTCAGGCAGTGCATGCGTCCTCCCCTTTCGGTTTCTCCCCCGCTTCCGTCCGCGCGGCCTCCCGCTCCTTTCGAAGTTCCGCCTCCATGGCCTCCTGCTTCGCATACGCATTGACAACGGAGGTTACCAGGCGGTGGCGGACAATATCCGTCTGATTCATGAAAATGACGCTGATGCCGGGAATGTCTTTCAGAATGCGCGTGGCCTGCATCAGTCCGGACTGCTGGTGCCTCGGCAGGTCAATCTGGGTCACATCGCCGGTGATAAAGAATTTGGCGTTCTCCCCCATACGGGTAAGGAACATTTTCAGCTGGGTGGAGGTCGCGTTCTGCGCCTCGTCCAGAATCACATAGGCGTGGTCCAAAGTGCGCCCGCGCATAAACGCCAGAGGCGCGATTTCTATTGTTCTGTCTTCCATATAGGAAAGCAGCCGCTGCGGCGGAAGCATGTCACGCAAGGCATCGTACAAAGGCTGTAGGTAAGGGTCCAGTTTGTCCCGCATGTCGCCCGGGAGAAACCCCAGGTTCTCCCCCGCCTCTACGGCGGGCCGCGTCAGGATAATCCGTTTGATTTCCTTGTTTTTCAAGGCACGCACCGCCAAAGCGACAGCGGTGTAGGTTTTTCCGGTACCGGCAGGGCCTATGGCAAACACCATGTCGTTGTGCTCCACTTCCCGCAGCATGCGCAGCTGGTTAGGGGTGCGGGAGCGTATCACCTTGCCGTCGCGCCCATACAGTATGATGTCTCCCTCCAAGGCGGTCTCCGTCCCATTGTCCCGGGCATCCTCCTCCCAAAGACGGAGGATATCGTCTGTGCGGAGCCGTCCGAATTTCTGGAGATAGTTCTGCATGCGTTCGAAAAAAACGGCAAACGCATCCGTCTGCTCCTCGTCACCCATCACCCGCAGCTCCGTGCCCCGGGCAATCAGTTTCAGCGAAGGGAACAACTGGGACAAAAACACCACGTTGCTGTTGTTCACCCCGTACAATTCCATCGCATCGGCGACCGCTATGCTGATTTTTCTGTCCGTCATGCCTTTTTATTTTACGTTCTCACGCAATGAATTTGTAATCATTTGTTTCAGCTTCATGGTCTCGGCCTCCACCACCTTGCGTTTCTCCGGTTTGAACAAAGTGGCGTACTGCGGCTTCTCCAGTTTGTACTGTATTTTTTCCGGCTGTCCGTACACATTCAGCCCCAAGCGGACCGGCAGCGGACTGTCCACCAAGGAAAGATGGCAGTCGTAATTCTTGCCCATCACGTAATGCCCGGCCACCACCGCCTGGTATTTGTCCATGGAAATCAAGAAGGGATACAAATCCACATTCCGCTGGAAAACCGTCATTTCCACGGACAGGCTGTCCACTTTGTTTTCGGTCTTCTTCTTGAATTGCAGATACTTGGCAATTGTAGTAAAGGTCTCATTGTCCAGCACCACCAAATCCTTTCCACTGATGGACGCGGCGCCGCGCAGCGTGGAATACTTGATGTCGTAATTGGATTTCAGGTTGGTCTGGGCGGCGAAATGGAACTCCGCGTTACCGGCGAAGGATTTCAGCATGGGCACGATGGTGTCAATATCCGGAATCATCTCTATCAGATCGGCGATACTGATGTCCAAAAGGTGAAAATCAACATAGGCGAACAAATGGTTCTTCCGGGGCGACTTGTACATGGCGGTCAGCTGCATACGGGCCACATCGCAGGCAAAACCCATTTCCTCCAGCACCAGCACGCCGTCCTTCACTGTCAGCTTTCCGTCCAAATTGTCCACAATCGTCTGACCCACCAGCAATTTGGTCACATGCGTGTTTAAAGTGACATCCATGCCGAGCGGCACCATGAAGGGGGAGTCTTCCGTCGGCTCCTCCGGCTCCGCCGCCGCCGAATCCGAGCCCAAATCCATTCCGCTGAAAAATTCCATCAGATGGTTCACGTCCACGTATTCCGACTCGAACTTCAAATTGGCTTTCAGCATGCCTTCATCATTCAAAAAATCAGAAAGATGCTTAACCGTTCCCGAAAGGTTGAACTCGGAGCTCCCGAGGGCGAAACGCCCTGATTTCAAATCCATCTGCGAAGGGGTCAGGGTAAAAGCGACATCCGGCACATCCACATCCTCTTTCAGCCATCCGGCCTGAATGCCAGCCGCGTGAAGCCTCACCTTCAAATCGGGGTTCCACTGCGCCAGCACATTGGTTTGCGTGGAGTCATAGCTTGCACTCCCACTGACACTTATCGTCTGAGTGACCGCCTTCATCCAAGCTCCCATGCATGCCGAAAGCGAAGCGTGGCGGTAGTTGACCACAAAGGACGGGCTGAAGGCGTCCTTGGCCGAAGGACGCATGCACACACTCCCTTTCGGATTCCGTATGCCCGCCATCAAGGTGTCGGCCGTCGCCTGCACTTCGGAAAAATCAAAATCGCAATACACGGAAGGCAGGCGCGTGGTGTCCGTGACATCGGACAAACCGACCGTCAGCTCCGTCTGGCCAAGTACGGCCCGCACACTCTCCGAAACGTCCGCACGCAAGGCGGGGGTATGTACTTTAGCCTGCATCACTTCCTTGAAATACGGGTTCTTATGTGGCGAGGGCAACTGTATGTCCAAGGCCAATTCCTTGGAATCCACCAGCAGGCTGTCGTACACGGCGTGCAGCGACTGGAAGTTCAGACGGCCCTTGCACCGGATTTTTCGCAAATCCAAGGCCTGCAAATCCTCCAAGGCAAAACCGACCTTCAGGTTGGGCGTCAGGCTGCCCCGCAGCTGCAACGGCATGTCTTCCGGCAGAAAAGCCTGCACATCAGGCAAATGTATTTTTCCCGTCAGCTGCATGTCGCAACGCAGCTTGTCCATCAAATCCTTCACGCTTCCCTGCAACTGCACGCGGCTCTTTCCCGTTTCCGCCGACACCCGGTGCACCTCCGCCCAAGAGGCGGAAGGCTTGTTCAAATTGATTTCAGCGGTGGCGTCCACGACAATGTTATCCAAGGCTTCCGGCAGCAGCTCCTTCGCCTGGAACCCGCCTTTCTCCAAACGGACATGCGCTGTAAGCAGCGGCAGCAGGCTGTCGGCATAGCGGCCGTTCACCTTTCCGTCAAGACCTAAGTTTCCAGTTATATCCATGCCTTCCAGCAGACCCGGGCTGAATTTTTCCACCCAAGGCAACAGCTCGGAAAGCGGCAAAGTCTCCAAAGCATAGCGCAAATCACAGTCAAAAGCGGAAAAATCGCCGCATGCCGAAATATCCTGCACATCGCCGTCCAGCTTCAGCTTCAACGCATCCAGCGCGAGTTCGGTTTTGTCCAACGAGACTCTCCGCGCGGCCATGTCGTAAACCAGCGGCAGTTTCAGCCACAAGCGGGAATCGGTGGTCAGGTTCAGGGAATCCATGCGGAAGGCCATTTCCGGCAAATCGCATTGCAGCTCGGCCCGGACAAGGCCGTTGTTTTCCCCGGTCTCCGCCTCCCCCTGCACCTTGATTTGGAAATCCCGTGTCCGGAAGGCTATCAACGAGGAATCCTCCATGCGGAACGCCAACTCCTCCGCGCCCAACTTCACCCGGCCGTCAAAGGCCGTTTCCGAAAACGAGACCTTCGCCTTGGTGTGAAAATCCTTCACGACAGCCGAAAGATGGCTGGAAGCGTCCACGTAGCGCACATCCATTCCGCTGATTTTCAATTTTTCGGCAGAAATTTTGTCAAAAGGGAAACCAGAGGAAGTGGTGTCGGTCGTATCGGTGACAAACACATCGAAATTCTGACGGCCCTGCGCATCGGTGTACAGGTTCGCCACCCCTTGGTCCAATTGCAGGCTTTTCACCTCCAAAACATTATCTTTTAACAGTTTGTGCAAATTCACCGCCGCACGCACCTCATGAATGAAGGCCAAGGTGTCGGAGGGCGCGCCCGGCATCGGATGCACTAAGGAAACGTCCTCCACCCGCAGCGCCACTTTGGGGAAGGAGGAGAAAAAGGTCAGCTCCACTTTCTCAAAACGGGTGGGACAAGTGATGAAACTGCTTACAGTTCTGTTCACAATGGGTGTCAGCCGGGCGGGCGTGAGCACTAACCACAGCACGACACAAATGGCAACCAACAGCAGACCCAGCAGCGAGCCTACGGAAATCAACGTGATTTTCAGCGGTTTTTTCATACTTCGCTAATTTAGCTTTGAAAAATGATGGTTGTATCCGGAAGCGTCACGGTACTCCAAAAGCGTGGAAGAAAGTTTTGTCATGGTATAGGTTTGAGGGACAATCTGTCCGCCCTCCATAATGTGGTAATGGACAAAACGGGTGCCCGAAAGGCTCCAGGTAAAAGGCAGGGCCTCCTCCTCCGACATGTCTTCGCCCGTGTCCCAGGTCACGCCGGAATGGGAATCGTCGTAACGGTAGTATTCCGTACCCTCCACCCATTTGCCGACCAGCAGATTTTCGTCAAAATCCTCTTCCTTGTCCTTGCAGGACACCACTAACACACTCAGTGCCATGCCTATAAGAATTCTTGAAACTATCCTCCTCATCGCAGCGTTTTTTGTTTGCATTCCATCGTATCGTAAACAAGCATTTGTATTAAACGATCATTTTGATAAATCATTGTCTTATATTCGCAACCATTTGCCGAAAAAAACGATTCCGGCCCGTTTTTCCGGCTGTTCTCATAGCTCACGCGGCGGACCACCCTGTCCTGCTCATCGTAAGCCTCCAGCACGCCCTTGCCCCGTTTAAAATGCGCCTTCCCGACCAAAAACCCTTGAAAATCATAATAAAGCCATTCTCCATCAAACTGTCCGTCCGCGTAGGCGCCTTGCACCTGCAGCTGCTCCCCGTCATGGTAGCAGCAATACGGGCCGTCCTTGACGCCTTTTTTATACAAAAACCGCTCCGAAAGCCAGCCTTCCTCCGCATACTGTTCGAAAACGCCCTCCAAAGTGTCCCGCACATAGGTGCCACGGCTTTCCACCTTTCCGTTGCGGTAGTAGCGCACGCACTCGCCCTGCAAGCGGCCTTTCATATACTCCGCCTGCATGCGCGGCTTGCCGTGCTCGTAATACCACACCGCCTTCCCGTGCATACGCCCGAAGCGGTAAGGGATTTCCGACTCCAAACCGCCGTCCGGATAATGCGTCCGCTCCACCTTTGTGCAGGAGGCAAACAGCAGCAAACTCGCGGCACAAACAAAAAATGTGATTTTTTTTTGCAAAACGGTATTTCGCATTGGTATTTGGTTTACTTTTGCACTTGCTGTCTCAGTAGCTCAGTTGGTAGAGCAATTGACTCTTAATCAATGGGTCCAGGGTTCGAGTCCCTGCTGGGACACTTCCGACGGTTGCAGCTTCGCTGCAACCGTTTTTCTTTTTTTCAGGCTTCCTCATACAGACGTATCCACTCGTATTGGTTTCCGGTATGCTCCATAAAAGGTGTCCAAAAGGTCGTATAATCTGGGGTCTCCGTTCATTTCCTCCTCTTTTTTTTCGTTCTTCTTTCCGCTATCGGACAGGTTTTTGCGCTTTTTTTTCAAATTTTTTCCCCGTTTGTCCAACGCGGTATTGATTTTTGTTATACTTTTGCATTCACAAATGCCACATTCGTCTAGTGGTCTAGGATATCAGATTCTCATTCTGAGGACCGCGGGTTCGAATCCCGCATGTGGTACGGGGAGCCGGATTTTCCGGCTCTTTTTTTATGCCCATAGTCCCTTGCACCGCTGCATCACCTGCTCCACCACAGGCGCCATGTCATAGTACTTGTATTCCGCCAGACGACCGCCAAAAAGCACCGCCTCCTCCTGCGCGGCCAAAGCCTGGTACTGCTGGAAGAGCGCATTGTTTTTCGCGTCGTTCACCGGGTAATACGGCTCCATACCGGCATGCCATTCCGTACTGAACTCCCTCGAAATGACCGTTTTCGGACAATCGTACACCGCCTGCCCGAACAGTTCGAAATGCTTGTGCTCGATGATGCGCGTGTACGGCACCTCGCGTTCGGTATAGTTCACCACCGCATTCCCCTGATAGTTCGGCTTGTCCAAGATTTCCCGCTCAAACGAGACCGTCCGGAACTCCAAACGGCCGAAACGGTAATCGTAAAAAGCGTCTATCTGTCCCGTATACACCACTTTGTCCGCCATTTCCATCCATGCGGCGCGGTCTTGCAGGAAGTCACAACCCACTTTGGTCTCCACGCCTTCCAACAATCCGTTTATCAGTTTGTTATACCCTCCAATGGGAATGCCTTGGTAGCTGTCGTTGAAATAATTGTTGTCAAACACCAGACGCACTGGCAAGCGTTTGATGATAAAGGGGGGCAACTCCGTGCAGGCGCGTCCCCACTGTTTTTCCGTATAGCCCTTCACCAAGGCCTCGTAAATGTCGCGGCCCACCAACAGCAGGGCCTGCTCCTCCAGATTTGACGGCTCCCGTCCCTGCAAGGCCGCCACGGCATCGGCTTTCTGCGCCTCGATTTTCGCAGTGGCCTCCTCCGGCGTGCGCACACCCCACATCTGGTAGAAGGTGTTCATGTTGAAGGGGAGGTTGTACAGTTTGCCCCGGTAATTGGCCACCGGCGCATTGGTATAGCGGTTGAAAGGCACAATGGCATTCACAAAATCCCAGACCTCTTTGTTTGAAGTGTGGAAGATATGCGCACCATACGCATGCACATGAATGCCTTCCACTTCCTCGCAATACACATTGCCGCCCAAATGCGGGCGTTTGTCAATGACTATGCACTTTTTTCCGGCCTGACGCGCGAAATAGGCGAAGGTGGCCCCGTACAGTCCGGAACCGACAATAAGGTAATCGTATGTTTTCATGCTACACGAATTTTCATGAGGGCAAAAGTACAACTTTTCCGGATATGCTTTCCGCTTTCCCCTCTGTTAAAAAGAATAGACGGCGGCCAATATCAGCCGGAGATTGCCCACCGCATAGGCGGAAGACATGTGCTTCCCTGCCTCTATGGGCTTCTCCTCGCCGTAACGGACGGAAGTGTATTCCGCCTCCGCGAAAAACTGTAGCCATGTCTTGGGGCAGAACGCCAGCTGCGGCTGCACCCGCCACAAATAGTCAATGTCCCAGCCCCGGCCGTAAACCGTTTCGTTTTCGGTCACGTTTCTTCCGAAATCCTTGTTTCTCCCATAGGCTGCGAACAGGCCCGGCCGCCATTTTCCCGTAAGGCGGCGGAAATCAGCCCATAAGGTATAGCAGCCCCAAGGGGTGTAACGGTATTCGCCCGGCACTTTTTCCGTGGCAATGTAACCGCCTATGAGCGACTGCTCGTACAAATTGTCCCCGTAAATTCCTTGGTAGGAAAGTTTCCATTTGCCATTAAAATAATGGGCTCCGAACAGGGAAAAAGCGTAGGAAGGGAAAGTGGCGCCGGTCCGGAGGCGTTCACCCGAAGGAAGCGTGACCGCTTTCCGTGGCCGCAGCAGCTCCGCATTCGCCATCAGCCCCACCATATTCTCTATCTTTCCGCCATGCCCCCACAAGAGACTTATCTCCGCATTGCCTTCCGGCAAACCGGTCTGCCGCAGGTATTCCGTGCTCCGCCCCTCAGGGCCAAGGGAGCTGTTGTCCAACTGGAAAGCGGCTGTCGTCGCCCATCGTATGTGACGCCCCCCCCTCTCATAGCGTGCCTGCACATAGCGCGAATAGGGATGGAAGGGCAGGCCCATGTTCAGAGGGCGCGTCCCCGGCATGATTTCAGGCACCACCAAAGGATGCCAATACTGTCCCAGCAGCAGCCGTTCCTCTCTGAATTCCCCCCGACAGAACTGCACATAAGCGTGCCGCAACCGCAGCATGTTGATGCCGGCTTCGGTCGAACCGGTGAAATCCCCCTCCACGTATCCGGACACCGCGTATCTCCCCACTTTCTCTGGAGCATTGATCTCCATTCCCAGACGGGTGGTGATGGCCAGCATATTCAGGTTGGGCACGGCATTCTCGTCATTCCCTTTGGAATCCAGCTTACGGGGGGCCGGATACAGCAGCATCTGGCTCTCCCTTCCGCCCACCACCTGCCGGCTGTCCATGAACAGCTGCGGATCCACGAAACCGGAAAAATGATATTCGAAACCCTTCCGCTGCGCAAACAGCCACGGATTACACACTGTGCTCAAAAACAGAAAGAAAAAAACATATTTCCGCATACATCTATTTTTTTATCGTCCGTAACACCTCCACAATTTTCGCACCCGCGTCACCTTGCCCGTACAGGGCCGCCTGCGCAAAGGAAAGCGGATGTTCCCGCATGGCGCGGAAAGTGGTCAGAATGCGCTCGCTTTCCGTACCGGCCAGCAGGTTGTACCCGTTCTCCACCAATTCCACCCATTCCGTCTCGTCACGCAAGGTCACGCAAGGGCGGCGGAAGAAATAGGCTTCCTTCTGCAAGCCGCCGCTGTCGGTAAGCACCATTTCGCAGCGCTGCAACAGCCACACCATCTCCAAGTAGCCCACCGGCTCCATCCAGTGCAGACGGGAGGCGGAAAAATCATAAGCGATGTTTTCCAAGGCTTTGCGTGTGCGCGGATGCAAGGGCAGCACCACCTCGCAGGTTTCGGAAATCCGCTCCAAGGCGGCGAAAACGGAACGCAGCCGCTGAGGGTTGTCGGTGGTTTCCGCACGATGCACCGTACAGAGCACAAAGGGGAGCGTCGCGTCAAAACCCTCCGGCTGGCGTGCCATGGGCGCATAAAAGAGCGCGGCGTCCTGCATCACATCACCGCAGCAGACCACCTGCGGACCGGCAATGCCCTCCTTTGCTAACTGCTCCACCGCCTTTTCCGTGGGGCAGAACAGCCAATCGGCGATACGGTCGGTCACGATGCGGTTGATTTCCTCCGGCATCTCCCGGTTGAAGGAACGCAGCCCGGCCTCCACATGGGCCAAGGTCAGATGCAGCTTTTTGGCGGCAAGCGCCCCCGCCAAGGTAGAATTGGTGTCGCCGTACACCAGCACCCCGTCCGGACGCTCCCGCAGCAGCACACTTTCTATTTTTTCCAGCATACGCCCCGTCATCGCAGCCTGGGACAAGGCGTGCACCTCCAAGTTCTCCGCCGGTTCCGGGATGCGCATCTCCTCAAAAAACACTTCCGACATCATGGGGTCGAAATGCTGGCCGGTATGCACCAGCACCTCTTCCATATCCCCGGCCTGCCGCATGCACCGGCTGACCACTGCCGCTTTCACAAACTGAGGCCGCGCCCCGACGATAGTTACCCATTTCATAGTCTGTTCCTATTTCTGTTCATACCTTATATTCATCCGCCCGGACCGCCTCCGGTGAAAAAAATCCGTCCCATCCACCGCATCCTATTGGAAAAAATGCTACTTTTGCACTTTCCCCAAGGGAGCTTAGCTCAGCTGGTTCAGAGCACCTGCCTTACAAGCAGGGGGTCAATGGTTCGAGTCCGTTAGTTCCCACCGAAAGCCAAGTCCGCTTGGCTTATTTTTTTATCCGTCCAACCGCCAGTCCACAGGCTCCATGCCCTGAGAGACCAGCCATTCGTTGGCTTTGGAGAAATGGCGGCAGCCGAAGAACCCCCGGGAAGCCGACAGGGGGGACGGATGCACCGTTTTCAGCACCAAATGCTTGCGCTGGTCAATCAAAGGGATTTTCGCCTGGGCGTAATTGCCCCACAAAAGGAACACCACATGGTCCTTACGCTCGGAAACGAGGCGAATCACGGTATCCGTGAACTCCTCCCAGCCGTGATGCTGGTGCGAACCGGCCTGGTGCGCCCGCACCGTCAGCGTGGCGTTGAGCAGCAGCACCCCCTGCCGCGCCCACGGTGTCAAATCGCCGCTGGCAGGCATGGGAATCCCCAAATCGGATTGCAGTTCCTTACATATATTTAATAGGGACTTCGGAAAAGGAACGCCCCGCCGCACCGAAAAGCACAGGCCATGCGCCTGCCCCTCGTCGTGGTAAGGGTCCTGCCCCAGCAGCACCACTTTCACCTTGTCGAAAGGGGTCTGGTCAAAAGCGTTGAAAATCAAGCTACCTGGAGGAAAGACACGGTATTTCCGCTTCTCCTCCAGCAAAAACGCCTTCAATTCCGCGAAAAACGGCTGGTGAAAGGTGTCGTCCAGCACGTCTTTCCATCCCGCCTCTATCTTCGGATGCACTTCTACGGTTTCCGCCATGGCAATGTTCGTTTTACTGGTTTTTCCGTAAAGAAACGGCCAATGCGCCAAAAAATTGTCAAAAACACACAAAGCTGCCTCAAAAATGAGTACTTTTGCAGCCCTTTTGCTTCAAAGCGCAAGCGGATATGGCGTAATTGGTAGCCGCGCCAGACTTAGGATCTGGTGACGAAAGTCGTGGGGGTTCGAGTCCCCCTATCCGCACCACAGACGCTTTTCCCCATCCGCAGGCTTTCCGCCGCCACCGCCGGGGAACTTTCCAAAAAAATTTTTTCTCCCAAGTTTGCCGCTTCCCTGAAAGCCGCGTCATTCTTCTGAAAACGCGCCTTGTTTTTTTTCACGAATTTTGTTATTCGTTTTCGGAAAATTTGTATTTTTGCGCTACCGCAGTTCCCAAAAATCTTTTTCGTTCGGGTTTTGCCCCGCGCTGAAAAAGACGGACTGGACCTGTTGCGGGTTTGTTTTGATGAAAAAAGACCGATTCCGAACTCATTGTTTTGAGTTTCATGGTTTTGTATTTTGGTATACGGAGCAATCCGTTTCCATGCGAAACGAAGCGGAAGAGGCGATGGGACGTTTTCGGGGAGAAGCTCCCCGGGGACAAAAAGAACGGTTTTTTTCAAAAGAACGGCAAAAAGCTGCCAAATCGGGAGATTTGGGGGCTTGGAGCGAACAAGAGAGTATGGATATTTAAATGGTAACTAACAAAACTATTTATAAAATGTACAAAAAAATATTTTTTGCCCTTGGGTTGATGCTACTGGTTACAGGATATACTTTCGCCCAAAACGCTACCTTGAAAGGGAAAGTGACAAATCAGGACGGTAAACCCGTCGAGTTTGCCAACGTCCGCCTGATGCAGGAGGATGCCATGATTCTCGGCACCAGCACGGACGAGCAGGGAAACTACACCCTGAAACCCGTACCCTCCGGAAAACTGACCCTCGTGGTCACCTTTGCCGGATGCGGCCGTACTGAAATCGAGAACCTTGAATTCAGGGGAAGCCTTGTCAAATTCCAGGACGTGCAGATCAACTGCGGCGGCAAAACCATGAAAACCTTCAAAATGACCGCTGAAAAGCCGATTTTTGAAAAGGACCAGTCCGCTTCCCAACAGTCCATGACCGCACAGGACATGGAGAACATGTCGGGAAAATCCGTGGCCAGTGCCCTGAACACCATGAGCGGTCTGACGCAGAGCTCCGGAGGAACCAGCATCCGTGGTAACCGTACCGGACAGCTCGTCTACATGGTGGACGGCGTGCGCAGCGGCAACGACGTGGCCTTCGCCGGCGTGGCCAGCATGAACATGATTTCCGGCGGTATCCCCGCCAAATACGGTGACGGTGCGGCTTTCGTGGAGATTGAGACCAAAGGCGCGGCCCGCCGTTTCGGCGGAAGCCTGGATTTATACGACTACATCAACGGCTACTACACGGGCGGCATGCAGTTCTCCCTGACCGGCCCCATGCTGAAAGGCCTGGAGAAGAAAACCGATGAGGCGATGAAAGCGGGAAAACGGAAGACCAAACTGAACTCCGCCGGTTTCTTCTTGAGCGGTAGCGCCAGCTACAACCCGGGAAGCACCTCTGCCAAAGGAGGCTACTACGAAGCCCCCCAGTCGCTGATTGACGAACTGAAAGCCAACCCTCTGCGTGTGGAGGAAGACGGGACGGTCTACCAAAACACCCTGTATATCACCAAAGACCAATGGGGAAAGAGCACAAAACGCCTGAGCCACGCCACTTCCTACGGCGGAAGCCTGTTCGGGAAATTAGATGTCCGCACGAGCTACATTGACGTGATCGCCACTGGAAAACTCAGCTACAGCGCCGGACAGTCCTATTCCTTCTCCAACTCCTTGTACAACACTGAGAACAACGGTTTCTCGGAGAGCTGGACCGGTGCCGCCATGGTACGTCTGACCCAGCGTTTCCGTCCCGACACCAACGCCATTTTCAAGAACGCTTTCTACCGCATCCAGTTCAGCTATGAGCACGGGGAAGGCAAATCCTACAGCAAAACGCACAAAGAGAACATTTTCGACTACGGTTACATCGGTCAGCTCCGTCATACCGCCACGCCTTTTTACGAATTGGGCAGCGACTCCCTGAACGGCCGCTGGCAGAGCAACGTCTACAAACTGTCCTCCTTCGCCTACCTGATTGACACCTTTATCGCGGGCGACAAAAACCCGGATCTGGCACGCTACACCCAGAACGTGTTTGACAATTTCGGCTCCGCCATTCAATATAACAACCACATCCAGTCCCTCGGCGGTCTGTTGAACGGTGAGGCCCCCAGCGGAGCCTACGGTTTGTTCTCCGCTCCGGGCGTGACCTCCAACGGCGTCGGCAAGTCCCGTTCCGATGTGCTGGACTTCAACGCCAGCCTTTCCTTCGACCTCAAAGACCACGGCATTGAAATGGGCTTCCAGTACTACCAGTCCATGAGCCACAGCTATTCGGTCTCCCCGAGAGGATTGTGGACCCTGATGCGCGAACTGGCCAACGACCACATTCAGGAATTGGATAAAAACTCCGCTTACGGCACCTACACCGACGGCGTCTTCACCGACACCATCAACTACAAACGCCTTGTTAACAAGGAAGGCCAGAAAGTGTTTGACAAAAACCTGCGTGAGAAACTGGGCGCAGCCGAGGACGAATGGATAGACATCGACCGCTACGACCCCTCCACCTATTCGTTAGACATGTTCTCCGCCGAAGAGCTGCTGCACAACGGCAGTCCCTACGTCTCCTACTACGGATATGACTACACCGGCAAACGCCCGAACAACAAATCCATCACCATGGACGACATGCAGAAATGGTTCAACGGTGAGGACGGAAGGCGCGACTTCACTTCCATAGGCGCCTACAAGCCCATCTACATGGCCGGTTACATCCAAGACCATTTCGCCATCAAAAACCTGTTCTTCAACGTGGGTGTCCGTTTGGATGTGAACGACGCCAACCAGCCTGTGGTGAAGGACATGTATTTGTACAGGGAAGCCTACACCGCCAAAGAGGTGAATCAGATGAACGTCACCTTCAGCGACAAGGGCTACCAAATCCCGGGAAGCATCGGTGACGACTACACCGTTTACGTGCAAGACCCGACCGCCGCTGAACTGGAAGTGACGGCCTACCGTAACGGAACGACCTGGTACGACCCCCAAGGTAACGAGGTGACCGACCCGACCGACCTGGCCAAAGAAGCCGGAACGTCCAACCTGACGCCCTACTTGAAGGAAATGCCGGGCGCTTCTGACCAGACCAAGGTCAGCTACAAGGCTTTCCAGGACTACACCCCGACCTTGGAAAACGGAGGAATTTCCATCGCTCCGCGTCTGTCTTTCTCCTTCGCCGTTTCCGACCAATCGGTGTTCTATGCGCACTACAATGTCATGACCAAGCGCCAGAACAGCCGCATCAGCCCGATCTACTACCTCTTCTTTGAAGACTATGCCAAGGGCAACAGCTATTGCAGCAACACCGGCCTCAAACCCGAAAAGAGCATTGACTATGAAGTCGGTTTCCGCCAGCAACTGGCCCAAAACATGGCGTTGAACATTTCCGCCTACTACAGTGAGAAACGTGACCAGGTGCAGGTGTACCGCTATACGGAAGCCTATCCCTCCACCTACTATTCCTACACCAACATTGACTTCGGCACCACCCAGGGTTTCACCATCGGTTTGGAGATGCGTAAGGCCAAACACGTCAGCTTCACAACGAACTACACCCTGCAATTCGCCAAGGGAACCGGTTCCACCTCCACTTCCGCCGCGACCATGATCGCCTCCGGACAACCCAACCTGAGAACCCTCACCACCCTGGCCTACGACCAGCGCCACGTGCTGAACGCCAACATCAACCTTTCCTGCGGACCTTCCCAGGGATTCCCCATCACCCTGAAGAAACAGAACAAGCAAATTTATCCTTTGGAGAACGCCGGTATGAACATTACGGCCAAAGCCGGTTCCGGTCTTCCTTACACCCGTTCCAGCACCATCGCCTCCCTGACGGGACAAGGAGCCTATCAGTTGGTCGGCTCCCCTTACGGTTCCCGCATGCCGTGGCAATACAGCTGCAACGTGAAATTCTACAAAGCCTGGCTGCTGAAACTGAAAGACAGCGACGACAAGAGAGCCCAGAAAATGGGATCCTTGCAAGCCTACTTGGACATCAACAACATCTTTAACTTCAGCAATGTTTCCAGCGTGTACCGCTACACCGGAAACGCCTCTGACGACGGCTTCCTGACCGCGGACGAATTCCAGGCCTACATTTCTTCCCAGGTGTGCCCTCAGTCCTACATTGACTACTACACCTACACCATGACCGCCGGACGTTTGGGCTCGGCCCGCGTAATCACCTTAGGCGCCATGTTTAACTTCTAATCCACAGGAAAATATGAATAGCATAAAATCAAATACCATGAAAAATATAAAAAGAATCGTAGCCGTTGCTTTCATAGCCGTGTTTACCGTCTCTTTGGCACAAGCCGAGAGATTCGTGGGCGATCCTGTCCGGAAAGCGACAGCGAAAGTGTCCCAGAAAGCAGCCACCTGTCTGCCTGCTTCAAGCTCCAGCGAATTGAACATCAACAATGTCCGCGCCTATATCGAGACCAGCGGCTCCATGTGGTTCAAGGAAATCGCGAAATACGTGGTTCCCAAATCCGGAAACGCCAGCTCCATGTTCGCCGCCGCTTTGTGGATTGGAGGTTTGGACATTACCGGACAGCTGAAACTGGCCGCCATCCGGTTCCGCCAAGTGGGTGATGACTTCTACCCCGGCCCGCTGAACCTGAAGACCGCCGACATCGACCAGGCGGTGTGCAGCTATTACGACAAGCATTTTGAAATGACCAAATCCATGGCCAAATACCACCGTGACCACTGGGACGATCCGGACTACGTGATGCCGGAGGCCATCAAAAACTGGCCCGCCCATCCTTATAACTACACCGGCGACCTCAACGGCCCCAGCCAGTTCCTGGCACCCTTCTACGATTTGAACGGTGACGGCGAGTACCAGCCTGAAAAGGGTGAATATCCCTATTACGATTTCGACAACGACCTCTGCCCCTGGACCGACGAGAACCGCGCCAAGGCTGCGAGAGGCGAGCTTCCCAAAACCTATGAGGAGGCCAACAACATTTCCACCGGCGGTATCATGGCCGACCAGGTGCTGAAAGGCGACCAGACCCTGTGGTGGGTCTTCAACGACAAGGGAGCCGCCCACACCGAATCCAAGGGTTCCCCCATCGGACTGGAAATCCGCGGACAGGCTTTCGCCTTCACGACCAACGACGAACTGAACAACATGACCTTCTATTCCTATGAAATCATCAACCGTTCCTCCTACGAGCTGACGGAAACCTACTTCAGCCAGTGGGTGGACGCCGACCTCGGCTACCAGAAGGACGACTACGTCGGTTGCGATGTGGAAAGAGGTCTGGGCTACTGCTACAACGGAACCAATGTGGACGGAACCGGTCTGCAAACCCACTACGGAGCCAATCCTCCCGCCGTCGGTGTGGACTTCTTCCAAGGCCCCTACCTGGATCCGGACGGATACGACAACCCCTCCTTCAACGGCGACGGCATCTACGGCCCGAGCATGGAAGGAAGCTGTGAAATCGTCACCCAGAACGGAAAATTCCGTCAGTTCACCTGGGATTCCACCGGAGAAGGCGACATGGTCACCCGCCAGGTGATTGTACGCGCCGAAGCCATCAACGGTGTGAACTTCGGTGACGGCATCGTGGACAACGAGCGTTTCGGTATGCGCCGCTTCGTCTACCACAACAACGACAACAGTGTCACCGGCGACCCGAGCGTGGCATGGCAGTACTACAACATGCTGAAAGGTATCTGGAAAGACAACTCCAAAATGCGCTACGGTTCCACCGGCCACAAGAACAAGACCAACGGACCGGAATGCGACTTCATGTTCCCCGGAAACTCCGACCCCTGCAACTGGGGAACCAACGGTGTGGTGCCTAGCGAACTGTGGACGGAAGAAAGCAGCGGCAACGCACCTGCTGACCGTCGTTTCATGCAATCCGCCGGACCTTTCACCTTGAAGAAAGGCGCCATCAACTACATCACCGTGGGTATTCCTTGGGCAAGAGCCACCAGCGGCAGTGCCTGGGCTTCTGTCGAACTGCTGAAAATCGTGGACGACAAATGCCAGAACCTCTTCGAGAGCTGCTTCAAAGTCATTGACGGACCGGACGCCCCGGATTTGGTGTTCCAGGAAATGGACCAGTCGATTATCTGCTACATCACCAACGCCCAAGGTTCGAACAACTTCACCAACACGCCGGAAGACTACGAGGAGGAAGACCACTCCCTGCCCGCCTTCCACATCACCACCTCTTATAAGGAAGACACCCTGCACACTTCGGTGAAGCACGTGTACAAGGACGTGAACAACAACGACAGCATTGTGTATGTGGACACCGTCATCAACATCACCAAAGAGGTCAGGGACACCACCATCTTCGACCGCACCTACCGTTTCGAAGGCTATCAGATTTACCAATTGGCCAACGAGAGCGTGACGGCGGAAGACCTGAGCGATCCCTCCAAAGCCATTCTGGTGTTCCAATGCGACAAAAAGAACGGCGTGAGCAAGATTCTGAACTACGAATACGACGCCACCATCGGAGCCGATGTCGCCAAGGAGAAAGTGGACGGAGACAACAAGGGAATCAAGCACACTTTCACCCTGACCGAGGACGCTTTCAGCACCAGCAACATCAAGACGATGATCAACTACAAGAAGTACTACTTCATGGCTATCGCCTACGCACATAACAACTATGCCACCTACTCCACCGACGAGGACGCGCCCTGCCTGTACGGACAGAAGCTCGCCTACCTCGCGGGTAACAAGAACATCAAGACCTACACCGTGATTCCTCACAAAACCGACATTGAGGAGAACGGAACCGTCATCAACGCCAGTTACGGCACCCAGCCCGCCATCACCCGCTTTGAGGGCGAAGGCAACGGCGGAAACGCCGTCGAGCTGACCAAGAAAACCCTTGACAAAATCATGTCGGGAGCCCCTTGGAAGGCCGACACCTTGGAATACGAAGTCAATGCCGGTCCTATCAGCGTCAAAGTCATTGACCCGCTGCAATTGGCCGCCCATGACTACACCGTGCAGTTCTACAACAGGGACAGCAACGACAAAGAGGTGAGCGACAGCACCCGCTGGAGAATCATCTACGCCACGGAGAACGGTTTCGACACCATTGAGTCCCAGACCAGCATCGCCGTCAATAACGAGCAGATTCTGACCGACAAGGATGGCAACATGATGGGTCTTTCCGTCACTATATTCAACAATAAGTACACCCTTTTGGACGAAGACGTGCTGCGCAGCGACATCGCCATCAACCAGAACATCTACTCCACGGTGAACTTCCTGAAAGCCAGCCTGTCCTTCGCCGACTCCACCAAGTCTTGGATTACCGGCGTACCGGATGTGGACGGCACTTCGCCCATGAACTGGATACGTTCCGGCTCCACCAAGGACGGCGACTACTTCATGCGTAACGCCGACGGCTATTCGTGGGATCAGGGCAACGCCCGTAAAGAAGACGCCCACTATGCTTTGGATAGGGCCAGCTATTCCGTCATCATGACACCGGAAGGGGTCAAGGACTTCTACTGCTTCTTAGACGGCAAAGAGACCTTTGAAAAGATGATAGGCGGCACATGGGCTCCTTACGCCTTGACCAACAAATACGACGACGGTCCCCAATACGGTTATGCCGAAATCGAAGACCCGGCCTACACCAACAGCAACACCTACATTCCGCCCATGTTCGACGCTTCCTACACCGTCAGCATGACGCGCCTGTACAGTGTGAACGTGGTGCTGACCCCCGACAAGTCCAAATGGAGCCGCTGCCCCGTCGTGGAAGCCTGCGGTGACAAGGTGCTTACCGTCGGTCAGGCCTCCCGTCACTTCCTGCGCAAATCGTATTCCGTGGACAAAGCCGGCATCCCGTACAACGATCCGCGATGCAACACTGCGGAAGCCTGCATGCGCAGCGACAAGAAAGACACCATGGGCATGGGCTGGTTCCCCGGCTATGCCATCAATGTGGAAACCGGAGAGCGTCTGAACGTGATGTTCGCCGAAGACTCCTGGCTGGTCAAGCACAACGGGGCCGACATGCTGTTCAATCCCTCCACGCAGGCCTATAGCAACGGCGAATACGTGCTGGGAGGCAAACACTACCTCTATGTGTTCGGCCATCAGGACATTTTCTACAGCAACAGCGGCCAGACCAATGTGATGAAACTGACCAAGGCTTTCCTCTCGCCGACCTACGACGAGGGCGCATGGGCCTTCAACATGCTGTACACCGCAGAACGCAGGTCCTCTTCCGCCGACAAGGAGCGTGAGCAGGCCTTCACCTACATGAACATCATGTGGGCCTCCATTCCGTTGGCCACCGACACCTCAAGATGGCTGAACAACGAGGCGACCGTGAAAATCAGGGTTTCCCGTCCGTACCAGCGCTTCTCCTCCACGGTGAGCCCGAACGGCGTGAGTGCCCCGGTGAACAAAAACCTGCCGCTGTACAAGTTCTCCACCAAGGGACTTGCCACCCAAACCGGCATGGAAAAAGTGGCCGTCTCCGCGCTGGATATGGTCAATGTGGTGCCCAACCCCTACTACGCCAGGTCCGCCTACGAGACCGGCCAATTGGACAACTGCGTGAAATTCACCAACCTGCCCAAAAGCTGCACCATCAAGATCTACACCTTGAACGGCACGCTGATCCGCACCTTCAAGAAGGACAACACCGACACCTATGTGGATTGGGATCTGAAGAACTCCGCCAACATTCCGATTGCGGGCGGTGTGTACCTGATTCACATCACAGATAACGGCACAGGTGAAATCAAAACATTGAAATGGTATGGTATTCAACGTCCTACCGATGTTAATGCCTTTTAGTTAATTCTTTAGAACGTATATAAAAAAATACAGCGATGAAAAATATAGGTAAATCATTATTAACCATAGCCATTTCCACTCTCCTGACAGCCGCCGCCCTTAGCGTCAGCGCCGGTAACAAGGACAGGAACGGACAGTCCGCCGCCGGACAACTCCTGATCAATCCTTGGGCCGGAAGCAACGGATGGGGAAGCGCAGGCCTGGCCAACATCAAAGGCATTGAATCCATGTATTCCAACGTGGCCGGTCTGTCTTTTGTCGAAAAAACGCAACTGGGCTACACCCATTCCATCTATTTCTCCGGAACGGGCATCGGCATCAACGCCATGGGCATCGGACAGTCCTTGGGTGAGGACAGGGGTGTTTTGGGATTGAGCATCATGATGATGAACTTCGGAGACATCCAAATGACCACGGAAGACCAACCTGACGGCGGTTTGGGAACCTATTCGCCTTCCGTCATGAACTTGGGCGTTTCCTACGCGAAATCGTTTTCGGACGCCATCAAGGCCGGTGTCACCGGACGTTTGGTGAACGAAGGCTCCTATAACACCAACGCCATCGGATTCTCCTTGGATGCCGGTATCCAGTACATCACCGGACGTCAGGAGCAATTCCGCCTGGCCGTGGCCATCAAGAACATCGGTCTGCCCATGAGCTTCAAAGGCGACGGTCTGGACATCCGAGGCACAGTGGAAAACGGGACCTACATCCAAACCCTTTCCAACCGCTCCGCCTCCTACGAGCTGCCAGCCAACCTGAGTCTGGGTCTTTCCTATGACTTCCTGATTGGCAGCCGGAGCGGACAGGAGGAAGCTGAAAACGCCGCGGACGCCAAGCACCGCATCACCATGGCCGGCACCTTCGTTTCCAACGCCTACTCCAACGACCAGTACCTCTTGGGTATTGAATACAGCTGGAAGGAAATGTTCCAGGCGAGGGGCGGCTACACCATCGAATCGGGCATGTGGGACGAGGAAACCATCATTTCCCTGTACTTCGGACCTTCCTTGGGCGCCTCTTTCCTGATTCCCATGAACAAAAACTACTCCAAAGTCGCCATTGACTATGCCTACCGTTTCACGGTGAAATGGGGCGGATGCCATCACATTGGAGCAAGAATCATTCTATAAAGCAACGCTATAGTAAACACTTCATTTATTATAACTTCATAGTAGGGATACTTCACAGTATCTCTACTATTTATTACACATACAAATGGGAGAAATCAAATATTACACAGAAGAAGGCTTAAACGCACTGAAAGAAGAACTTAACCAACTGGAAACCACGGAAAGACTGAAAGTGGCGCAAGCCATTGCGGAAGCCCGCGACAAAGGGGACCTTTCGGAAAACGCGGAATACGATGCGGCCAAGGAGCAGCAGAGCCTGCTGGAAGTCCGCATACAGAAACTACAGGCATTGGTCGCCAACGCCCGCATCATCGATGAAGACAGCTTGGACAACTCCAAAGTCCTGCTGTTCTCGTCCGTGAAAATCATCAACCTGACCAACCAGAGGGAATTCGTTTACACCATTGTCCCCGAAACGGAGGCCAACCTGAAGGAAATGAAGATTTCGGTCACCTCGCCCATCGCCAAAGGGCTGCTGGGCCACCAGAAAGGCGAAGAGGTCGAGATTTCGATTCCGGCCGGCAAAATGAAGTTCAAAATCGAGGAAATCACCAGAAAATAAGAGACATGGAAACCATTTTCACACGCATTATCAAAGGGGAGATCCCGTGCTATAAAATCGCCGAGGACGAGCGCTTTTTCGCTTTTTTGGACATCAATCCCTTGGTTCAGGGGCATACCTTGGTCGTCCCGAAAAAACATTCGGCCTACATTTTCGACATGGAGGACCAGGAGTTGGCCGACATGATGGTTTTCGCCAAAAAAGTGGCCAAAGCCATTGAAAAAACCGTCCCCTGCCTTCGCATCGGCGTGGCCGTCATCGGACTGGAAGTGCCGCACACCCACATCCACTTGGTGCCGCTGAACGAGGAGAACGATTTGAATTTCCGCAAACAGCGTCCGCAAATCAGCAAGGAGGAGATGCAGAAAATAGCGGAAAGAATTTCCGCCGCATATTCAAATATTTAGTACCTTTGCAGCTTCCGCTGAATAAGGCTCTTCAACGGGAGTGATTTTAAATAACCTTATGTTTAACAATTAATTAGAGGCGTTGCTATACGCCGGAACAAAAAAGTATGGCAGAAGAATTAGAGAATACAGCTGCTGAAGCTGTCAAAACAGAGGAAAAAGTGGTTGAAAAGAACCCCATCGTCCCCAACGACCCCAATTTTGACTGGGACAGTCTGGGCGAAGTCCACACCACTTACAGCGAAGAGGAACGTAAAAAAATGGAAGAGGTTTACAACCAAACCTTTAACGCCATCGTCGAGCAAGACGTGGTGGAAGGTACCATCGTTGGAAAAACCTCCCGCGAAATCGTGGTGAACATCGGATTCAAATCCGACGGTGTCATTCCTATCAACGAACTCCGCTACAACCCGAATTTCAAAATCGGCGATCCGATTGAAGTCTACGTGGAAAGCCAGGAAGACTCCACCGGACAATTGCTGCTTTCCCACAAGAAAGCCCTGTTGCTGAAATCGTGGAAACGCATCAACGAAGCCTACGAAAAAGAGGAAATCATCACCGGTCACATCAAATCAAAGACCAAAGGCGGCCTGATCGTCGACGTGTTCGGC
>JAGAEQ010000025.1 GCA_017613015.1 Bacteroidales bacterium
CCCGCAAGGAGGTCATTGACGAGGCCGGTCTGCTGAAACTCATGGCCGAGCGCACCGATATCAAGTACGTCACCGACATCATGCCTGATGCCGACGCCGACTTCAAGGCTTTTGAAGGCCGCTATTTCGCCACCCCCAAGAAAATGGGCGCCCAGACGGAAGAGGCCAACATCAACGCCGGTATCGCCGCCGCCAACCAGATTGCCGATTTCTTCAAGACCGGAAACAAAAAATTCCAGGTCAACAAGTAATATCCGATGTTACGATAAAGAGACGCCGGAACCGGCTTCCGCGCGTCTCTTTTTTTTACGTATGAAAACAGAGAACCTTTCGGAGCGGATTATCATGGGCATAGACCCGGGCACCCGCGTGATGGGCTACGCCTTTCTGGAGGTCTGCGGCAAGCGGCTGCGTGTCCTGGAAATGGGTGCGCTGACGTTTTCCCCCAAGCATTCCATGGCCTTGCGCCTGAAAGAGCTTTTCGAGGATGTGACTGCCTTGGTGGAGCGTTTTCACCCGGACGTGTTGGCCATAGAAGAGCCTTTTTACGGCAAAAACGTGCAGTCCATGCTGAAACTGGGCCGTGCGCAGGGCATCGCCATGGCGGTGGCGCTGCATCGGGAGATTCCGGTCTTCGAATACACGCCAAGAAAAGTGAAACAGGCAGTTACGGGCAACGGTAACGCCTCCAAGGAGCAGTTGGCCGCTATGCTTTCCCGCCTCCTTGATGTTTCCGCCGCCCCCGCTTTTTTAGACGCGACCGACGCGCTCGGCATTGCCCTGTGCCACCATTACGAAAGCGGCTCTTTGGCCGTTTCCTCCGCTTCCGGCAAGGGGTGGGAGCGTTTTCTTTCCGCCAACAGGGACCGCATTGTTTCCGACACCATGTCCGGTCCGGAGAAAAAAAACGCATAAATTTTCCGATACTGTTTTCAATATGGTATAAAATGGTATTTTTGCATTTTACAAGAGAAACCAAGCTGTAATTATCATGGAACAAAAAGATAAACTGTTTAGAGGCAAAACATTAGCCATTCTTTCTGGCGGAGGGGACACGCCCGCCATCAATTCGAGTATTGAAAATGTGCGCCGCAGGGCTTTGCTGCTGGGCTTCAAGGTGTATGGCATACACCGGGGCTGGAAGGGCCTGTTGGGCGAAGGGGACGTGGTGGATTTGACCAATGTGCCCTACAACGGATGCTACGGCGGGACCGCCTTGCTCTCCAGCCGCACCAATCCCTTCCCGACAAAAAAGAATCCGGAGGACAGGGTGCCGCAAATCATGGAGAACCTGAAACGCTACCACATCGACACTTTGGTCACCATCGGCGGGGACGATACCAACGGTGCCGCCAAACGCCTTTACGAGCAGGAGGGGATTCCGGTTATCGGTTTCCCGAAAACCATTGACAACGACTTGCGTACCCATACCATGCACACCTACAAGGGGCAGGAAATTGAAGCCGTGCTTTGCCCGGGTTTCCCGTCAGGAGCCTTGTGCATCAGTGAACTGACCCGTCATTTGCGTTCCACCAACGAATCCCATCAGCGCATTATGGTGCTGGAGGTCATGGGGCGCGACGCGGGCTGGCTGACCGGTTCGGCTATTTTCGGCGGTGCGGAAATCGCCTTGGTGCCGGAGGTGGAAATGACCGCCGAACGCAAGGAACGCTTTTTCGAAGTGGTGAAAAAACGCTATGCCGAAAAGAAAAACCTCATCATCGCCGTTTCCGAAGGCGTGCGCTGGTGGAACGACGAAACCAAGGAGCTGGGCATGGTGTACGCCAGTTCCGAAACCGACGAATACGGACACAAGCGTTTCGGCGGTGTCAGCGGAGTGGTGGCTTCGGAAATCAGCAAACGCACCGGCATAGAGGCCCGGGCCCAGATTTCGGGCTACTATCCCCGTTCCGGCGCCTGTTCGGCTTACGACCGCCGCCTGACTTCCGCCTTGGCCGACAAGGCGATGGACCTGCTGCTCCGGGGCGAATACGGCAAAATGCCCGTGATGCGCCAGATGGTGGATGCGGAATACTTGGAGGAATACAACACCTCGACCATCGACATGGGCAGCATCGGCAACCATCCCCTGGAGGCCGTCTATTACGACGAAAAGGAATTCACCTTCACTGACGCTTATGTGGATTTCCTGTGCCATGTGCTGGGAGAGCCCTATTGCCCTTCCTTCGGATCCGTCTTCACGCCGGTGAAGCCATGGTAGCCCCGCTGTGGTGCGGATTGCTTGTGGCAGTGAATGTGTTTACGCTGCTGCTGTATGGCGCGGACAAACGCCGTGCCATGCGGAAGCGGCGGAGAATCCCGGAAGCCGTCCTGTTGTGGGCGGCTTTTTTGGGCGGTTCTGTCGGGGCCTTGGCAGGCATGCGGCTGTTCCGCCACAAGACGAAACACCGGAAATTCACCGTGGCGGTGCCGCTTTTTCTGCTGCTTCACGTGGCCGTGTGGTGCTATTCACATTTTTCAGTTTAAAAAAAACATACGATTTTCTCGGAAGCAGCGTTATTAAGATGTACTTTCGCAAAAAAAATAAAGCAACACTATGAATACATTGCCAATGATTTTACTGCAAGTGGCGGACGATTCGGTCGTTCCGCATGAGGAGAAGTTAAGCCTGCTGAAACTGCTGTTCAGTCCGGGCACCATTTGGATCACCTTGCTGCTGCTGGTTTCCCTCGGCGTCATCGTGTACATTTTCGTGGAACGCTTCATGGCTTTGAAGGAAGCTGCCAAAGACGACACCAATTTCATGAACAACATCCGCGATTTCATGCACAATGACCGTCTGGATTCGGCCCTCGGCTTGTGCCGCAGCACCCATACCCCCTTGGCCCGCATGGTGGACAAAGGGCTTTCCCGTCTGGGCAAACCCTTGCAGGACATCAATGAAGCCATCAGCAATGTGGGAGAGTTGGAAGTTGCCCGTTTGGAAAAGGGTGTGAATGTCATTGCCGCGCTGGCCTCCGTCGCTCCTATGCTCGGTTTTCTCGGCACGGTGACCGGTATGATTGTGGCTTTCCACGACATGGCCACCAGTGGCAACAACTTGGAAATCGCCGATTTGGCCAGCGGCATCTATACGGCTTTGATCACGACCGCCAGCGGTCTGGTGGTCGGTATTGTGGGCTATATCTGCCACAACGTGCTGACCAACCGCATTGACAAAGTGGTGGTGATGTTGGAGGCCAGAGCCATGGAATTCATGGATTTCTTACACGAACCGGCAAACTAAAAACACGGCCCCATGTCCATCATTAAAGCAAGACCCAAAACAAAAGTGGACATCAACCTGTCCACCCAGGCTGACTTGGTGTTTCTGTTGTTGATTTTCTTCATGATTACCTCGACCTTTGTCAGTCCCAACGCCATCAAGCTGTTGTTGCCGCAAAGCAGCAGCAAGACCATGGCCAAACAGAATTTTGAAGTCTATATTGATGAGAATCTGGAATATGCCATCAAGGAAAGCAAGGATTTGATGGCGGTGGAGGAATCCCTGCTGGAATCCGCCATCGTGGAGCACCTGGCCCAGTTGGACGAGGATGCCACGGTAGTGATTCGCGCCGACAAGTCCGTTCCAGTTCAAAATATTGTGTATGTGATAGATGCTGTAAACAAGGCCAACGACCTTTACGGCAAGAAATGCAAAGCCATTCTGGCCACAACCGCCAAATCTTAACGAAACCATGGCTTATTACAATGACCCTGAGGAAAATCCCGATTACAAACGCAACCAGTGGATAGCGGGTGCTTGCGTGGCCGTGGTGTACACGGTGCTGCTGATCTTTTTCATCGCTGCCGGTCTGACTCATCAGGTGCCTCCTCCTCCGGAGTACGGCATTGAATTGGATATGAGCGGCGGAGGCGGCGGTGGCGCTGCAGCGGAGGCTTCCACGCCTGAACCGGAGGCGGTTGCATCCCAGCCCGCCACCCGGGCTTCCAGTCCCCGCATTTCGACCCAAAGGGCGGAGGCCACCCCGAAAGTGGTCGCGGAGCACCCCAAGAACACTAGCGCGACGGAACAGACAACGACACAGCCCGAAGTGAACCAGATGGCATTGTTCTCGAAGAAAGCGGGCCTCAAGTCCGGCGGCGGAGAAGGCGGCGGCAGCGGTTCCGGCACAGGAAGCGGCAATGGCCCCGGATCCGGTAGCGGAAGCGGCGGCGGACAGGGCAGCGGAGCGGGTTCCGGCACAGGGGATTTCTTCCTGGACGGACGTCCGGTGGTGTACAAAGCTTTTCCGAACGGTGGCGAGAATCTGAACGGCATGGTCATCGTGGAGTTCCGTGCGGACAAGGACGGGAATGTGGTCTATGCCAAGGCCGGTGTGCGCGGAACCACCCTCAACGACGCTGCCTTATGGAAAGAGTGCGAGCGGGCGGCCATGAAGTCCAAATTCAAAAAGAAGGAGGATGCCGCTGCGGAGGAAAAGGGAACCATACGTTATAAGTTCGTTACCCGCTAAGGGAAGCGGCGACGCTGTTCAAAAAGCATGAAATACAAAGATTGCATAGATTTTCTGTACCATAGCCTGCCCATGTACCAGCGTGTCGGGGCGGCGGCCTACAAGCCTGATTTGGGCACCACGCTTTCCCTGCTGGCCGCCATGGGCAATCCCCACGAGCAGTTTCCGGTCGTGCATGTGGCCGGAACCAACGGCAAAGGCTCGGTGTCCCACGCCTTGGCCTCCATTTTGCAGGAGGCCGGTTACAAGGTCGGCTTGTACACTTCCCCTCATCTGAAAAGTTTCCGGGAACGTATCCGCATCAACGGAAAAACCGTTTCTCCGTATTCGGTCACGCGCTTTGTGGAGCGGCATTTCGCTTTGTTCAAGGAGCTGAAGCCTTCTTTTTTTGAAATGACCGTGGCCATGGCGTTTGACTATTTCGCCCGTAAAAAGGTGGACATCGCGGTGGTCGAGGTCGGTATGGGCGGACGTCTGGATTCGACCAATGTGGTGCATCCCGTGCTTTCGGTCATCACCAATGTGAGTTTCGACCATATGCAGTTCCTGGGACATAGCCTTCCGGAAATCGCCCGGGAAAAGGCGGGCATCATCAAGGAGGGCGTGCCGGTCATCGTGGGGGAGACCCATCCGGAGACGGCTCCTGTGTTTGAGGCCGTGGCCCGGGAAAAGCATGCGCCCCTGCTGTTCGCCGATCAGGTGTACAAGGTGAGCGACCCGCAATGCGTGCGTTTGCGCCGCAGGCAGCATTTGGTGTTCGATTTGTATAAGAACGGAAGCCTTTACATGGGGCATCTGATTTCCCCTTTTGCGGGCAGTTACCAGCAAAAGAATTTTCAAACCGTGGCGGCGGCCTATGACCAGCTGTTTTCCGACGCCGACATGCCGCTTTACACCTTCAAGCACGGCATCCGCAAAATGGAGCGTACCGGCTTGCAGGGACGTTGGCAGCAATTGCAGGCCCGCCCGCTCTGCATCGCGGACACAGGGCATAACGAAGCGGGCATCCGTTACGTGATGGAGCAGTTGCAGGCGCTTCCACACCGGCGGCTGCACATCGTGCTGGGCATGGTTTCCGACAAGGATGTGGACGGCATTCTTCCCCTCTTTCCCGCCGATGCTGTGTATTATTTCACCAATGCGCAAATTCCCAGAGCGTTAAAAGCGGAACTGTTGCAAGAGAAAGCCGCGGCTTTCGGCTTGAAGGGACGCAGCTATGTTTCCGTGAAAAGCGCGTACCGGGCGGCTTTGCGTAACGCTTCGGCGGAGGATGTGGTTTTTGTGGGCGGAAGCACGTTTGTAGTGGCAGAAGTCGTCTGATGAATGTCGCGTTGTATTTCGGCTCGTTTTATCCGCCGCACAAAGGCCATGCCGCGATAGCGGACTACCTGCATAAATGCGGGGACTTTGACGCGGTGCGTGTGGTGCTTTCCCCATGCAATCCCTTTAAACAAAACACTTTCCTCTTAGATGACGCGGAACGTGTCGCCTTGGTCCGCGCCTGGACGGACACCTGTCCCTACCTCCGGCTTTCCACCCTCGAATTTGAAATGGAGCGGCCTTCCTACACCTATCTGACCCTGCGTCGGATACGGGCGGAGGAACCCGACAGCGCCTTTGCCTTGGTCCTGGGCACCGACAGCCTGATGGCCTTCCCAAAATGGCGGGAGTGCGGGGAAATCGCCCTGCATCATCCGCTGTATGTGTATCCGCGTCCGGGCTATGCCATGGACGAGGCGCTTGCCTTTCTTTCGGAAAAACTTCCCCAAGCGCGGGTCCGTTGCATGGACGCGCCGCTATTCCCTTATGCCTCAAGCGAAATCCGGGATGCCTTGCAGCGAGGGGAGGACGTTTCGGAAAAATTGCCGCCTGCGGTATGGGAACACATACGAAAAAATCATCTTTTCCGTTAATTCTATTTACAACAGCCAAAACTTATGGAAATACGCGAAGAAGCCAAAGATGCGGAGAAAAAATCCCTGAATTTCATTGAACAGAAAGTGGTGGAGGACCTGGCCGCCGGGAAAAACGACGGCCGCCTGCAAACGCGCTTTCCGCCGGAACCCAACGGCTACCTGCACATCGGGCACGCCAAGGCGATATGCTTAGACTTCGGTCTGGCCGCCAAGTACGGCGGCGTGTGCAACCTCCGTTTTGACGACACCAATCCCACCAAGGAGGATGCGGAGTACGTGGAGGCCATCAAAGAGGATATACAATGGCTTGGTTTCAAATGGGGAAACGAATACTATGCCTCGGACTATTTCCCGCAGCTGTTTGACTTCGCCTTGCGCCTGATCCGGGAGGGAAAGGCCTATGTGGACGAGCAGCCTTCGGAGCTGATAGCGGCGCAAAAGGGCACCCCGACCAAAGCGGGTACGGAAAGCCCTTACCGCAACCGGCCGGTGGAGGAGTCTCTGGCGCTTTTCCAGCAGATGGCGGAAGGGAAAGTGGAGGAGGGCCGTATGGTGCTGCGCGCCAAAATCGACATGGCCAATTCCAACATGCACTTCCGCGACCCCATCATCTACCGGGTGCTGAAAACGCCCCATCACCGTACAGGCAACCGCTGGCAGGTGTATCCCATGTACGATTTCGCCCACGGGCAGAGCGACTTCTTCGAAGGGGTCACGCATTCGTGGTGCACTTTGGAGTTTGTGGTGCACCGTCCTTTGTATGATTATTTTATCGATGAACTGAAGGAAGGGAAGGACTTGGACGACCATCGTCCGAGACAGACGGAATTCAACAAGTTGAACCTGAATTACACGCTATTAAGCAAACGGAACCTCTTGGTGCTGGTCAAAGAGGGCGTGGTCAGCGGCTGGGACGACCCCCGCATGCCGACCTTGTGCGGTTTCCGCCGCCGGGGCTATACTCCCGACTCTATCCGCAAGTTTGTGGACAAGATTGGCTACACCACCTACGATGCGCTGAACGATTTCGCCTTGTTGGAAAGTTCGGTGCGTGAGGATTTGAACGCCACCGCCACCCGTGTGTCTGCCGTGCTGCATCCCATTCGCCTGACCCTGACCAATTATCCGGAAGGGCAGGTGGAAACCATGCAGGTGGTCAATAACCCGGAGGATGAAACCGCTGGCACACATCCCATACGTTTCAGCCGGCATTTGTGGATAGAGGCGGAGGATTTCATGGAGGACGCCCCCAAGAAATATTTCCGCATGACCCCCGGTCAGGAGGTGCGCCTGAAAAACGCCTACATCGTGAAATGCACCGGCTGCCGTAAGGACGCGGACGGCAAGGTGACGGAAGTTTTTGCCGAATACGATCCGGAGACCCGCAGCGGTCTTCCCGGGGCCGACCGCAAGGTCAAAGGCACCATCCACTGGCTCAGCCAGGAGCATTGCCTGCGTGCCGAGGTGCGTTTGTACGACCGTTTGTGGAAGGACGAGAACCCACGGGATGAACTGGCCCGCCTTCAGGAAGAGCTACAATGCACGCCCATTGAGGCCATGCGCCGCATGCTGAACCCCCAGTCCCTGGAAATCCGTCCCGACTGCTATGTGGAGGAGTTCCTTTCCGATGCGCAGCCCTTGGCGCATTTCCAGTTCCAGCGCATCGGCTATTTCTGCGTGGACAAGGACAGCCGTCCGGGGCATTTGGTGTTCAACCGCACGGCCACTTTGAAGGACAGCTGGGCGAAAGTCGCCTCAAAATAAACACCGCATGAAAGGCTTGCGACTTTTGTTGCTGTGCGTTTTCCTGCTGTTGGGGGCGGTTTCCTGCAAATCGCCGGAAAGCACCATTCCCTACCGGAAAATCCATTTCACGGTCTCCGTCCCCTCCACGGATCTCATCAATGTGGGCGGCTACGAGTATTTTACCGGAGGCGTGCAGGGAGTTGTTGTCTATCGTTTTGACATGCATACTTTTTTGGCATACGACAGGGCCTGTCCGCACGATTGGGACAAAGGGGGCCGGGTGAAAATGATCAATTCCGTGTACCTTTACGACAGTTTGTGCGGCTCCATGTTCAACATTCTAGACGGCGCACCCGTGTCCGGTCCCGCCGAAACCCCGTTAAAGGCCTACCAGACCTATTTGGAGGACGAATTCACCCTTAGGGTGTTCAATTAGTGGAGACTTGTCCGGACGGCGCTGTTGCCGATACGCAGCAGCAGGCACAGAAGGATGGGCAGTACCGCCGGATGAAAGCATTGCGGCCACTGCAGGCAGTAGATGACGAGGCTTGCCAGGCAGCAGATCCAAAGCAGGGGGGCGGTTTTTTTCCGAAGTTTTTTCCCGGAAAACAGGAATGGGATAAACAAAGGGTTGGCCCACAATAGGTTGAGATTCCATTGGGAACAATAGTGGGAGGAACAAAACCACAGGTAGGCTATCAGCAGCGACAAAAGCGAAGTGGCGGCGTACAGCGTGGCATCCGCGATTTTTCCCGTCAGGGTGTAGCGTTTTTTCTTGTGTTCGTAAAGGCTTAACAGGGCGAAAAACACCAGCAATAGCCAAAAGACATACACCGGGCGCAGGCTGGGTTTCGGGGACTGCATGCTGGCAGGCAGCAGCAGCCGGGATTTTTCCGCCAACGGCTGCCCGTCCGCCATCAGGGCAGCGGTTTGTTCTTGCAGCGCAAAGGGGAGAAAGAGCCGCTCATAGGGGGTGAGGGGGCGGTCGCAGTGCATGCCCAGCACCAGATCAATGCCGAATTTCCACCATTCCAGGTTTACGTTCATGGCGGGGTGAAGCATTTGCCGGTAGGTAATAGTTTTGTTATCAGGTTTGTATGGAAAACAGCAGCGTCCGTCCAAAGCATGATCCAGTTGGTCGCGGACGCGGGTGGCGCAGTTGTCCCGGAGCAAATCGTAGGCATAGTGGCGGTTTTCCGGACGGTGGTTCTGGCATAAGGCCGTGAAAAGCCCTTGCAGCTCCTCCGGTTTCAGACGCAGCTGCTGTTCGCTGACCGAGCGGCCTTCCCATGCGTATTCCGCCATGAAATCGGAAAAGCCGCACACCGACAGCATGTACTGCAATTTTCCCAAGGAGAATTTGGTGTAGAAATGCGGAGTGTTGAAGTCGAACGTTCCGTAATTGAACACCCAGTCCATCGCATGGGCCGTGTCGCATATCCGCAAGGCCGTATGTCCGAAGGAAGTGTAGAAATCCTGTCCCGGACCGCAGGTTAGCAGGCTGGCGAACGCATTGTCGGAGAGAGTGTTCTGTGCGCGTGTCCCTGTGCTGGAAAGCAGCAGCGCCACGAGGCAGATGCCCATCTTTTTTCTGAGTAATCCTTTCATAGTCTTACCATTTTCCACTGGCACCGCCTCCTCCGAAGCCGCCTCCTCCTCCGAAGCCGCCAAAGCCACCCCGGCCGAAGCCGCCGCTTCCGAATCCACCTCCGAAGCCGCCGCCGCTGTGCCGGTGCTTGTCGCTTGCCGAGAGCAGGGTGGACCACAGCAAAGCGTTCCGAAGGGCGCGGTTACCGCCTTCGCCGTCATTTCCCCCATCCCCGTTGTTTCCCCGGCCTTTCCGGAAGGCGAGGAAGATGGCGAAGAACAGCACAAACAGGAAAAGGGCGCCAATCACGCTGTAGGCCGAGTCCTCTTCCCTGTAAAGTTTTTCCGCAGAAATTTCTCCGGCTGCCAAGGGGCAAATTCGGTCTATCGCCGCGACGATGCCTTCGTAATAGTCGTTTTCCCTGAAATGCGGAATCATTTCATTGTCAATGATTCGCTTGGCTGTGGCATCGGGAATGGCGCTTTCCAGGTCATAGCCCACTTGTATGGCCGCTTCGCCGGAAGTCTCGTTCTTTGGCTTGACTAACAATACAATGCCGTTGTTGCGCCCTTTGTCTTTGACACCCCATTGCTCGCCGATTTCGTAAGCGAATTCCGCTGCGCTGTAGGCTCCCAAATCGTTCACGGTCACCACGCAAATCACGTTGGACGTGCTGTCGTTGAAGGCCACCAGACGCGCCTCCAGCTCCTCCTGCTGCCCGGCGGTAAGCAGACCGGCAAAGTCATTGACCAAACGCGGCGGATTGGGTGCAGGGGGGATGTTCCCCCATACGCTCAGGGGGAGCAGCAGTGGCAGCATCAGCCCGAGGGACAGCAGCTTGCCCGGCAGACGGCGGATCAGGCGCATGTTTTTTGCCGTTTAAAACTCGAAATCCACTTCCGGTGCCTGTTCGGCTCCTTCCACCGCCTTGAAATAGGCTTTTTTCTCAAACCCGCAGAGGGAGGCCACCACATTGGCCGGGAAGCGGCGCACCTTCACGTTGTAGGCCTGCACGCATTCGTTGAACTTCTTGCGTTCCACGCTGATGCGGTTCTCCGTGCCTTCCAACTGGGCTTGCAGCTCCTTGAAATTCTCCGTGGCCTTGAGTTCCGGATAGCGTTCCACCACCATCATCAGCCGTCCGAGGGAGGAGGAAAGTCCGTTCTGCGCCTTCTCAAAAGCGGCCAGACTCTCTTCGGTCAGATTGCTGGGGTCCACTTTTACAGAGGTGGCTTCCGCACGGGCCTGAATGACGCCCTCCAGCGTTCCCTTCTCAAAATCAGCCGCCCCTTTGACGGTTTTCACTAAATTGGGAATCAGATCCATGCGCCTTTGGTACACGTTTTCGACCTGCGCCCAGGCCTGGATGGTTTTCTCCTCCTCTTTCACCAATTGGTTATACACGGACACAAACCAGAGGATGAGCAGGATGAGAATGCCTCCGGCTACGATGCCGATTTTTGCTCCGGATGATAATTTCGTTGCCATATTTTTAAGAATTAAAAACTGATATTCAACAAGAAACACAATTCCTCACAACGGATTGCGCACCTTGCAAAAGTAGCTAAAAAGGGGATATGCGCCGCCATGCTGCGGATTTTTCTTTCCCTCAAAAATAAAACGCATTTCTGCTTGGGGCAACGGGATTCTTTGGTATTTTTGCAGTTGTTTCAAATTGTGAGCGCCATGGAAAAACGAAGCCGTCTGATTTTGAAAGCGGGAAAGGAGAAATCCCTTCTCCGCCGCCACCCTTGGGTGTTTTCCGGTGCGGTGCAGCGGGTGGAAGGCCCTTTGGCTGAGGGCGATCTGGCCGATGTGCACGCGCAGGACGGGACCTATCTGGCCACCGGGCATTGGCAGCCCGGAAGCATTGCGCTGAAAGTGCTGCGTTTCGGTAACCCCTGCATCGATGCGGATTTTTGGCGGGAGCGCGTGGGGAAGGCCATCGCCTACCGTCAGGCGCTGGGCCTGTGGGACAATCCTTCCACCAATGTTTTCCGCCTGATTCACAGCGAGGGCGACGGGCTTTCCGGTCTGGTCGCCGATTACTACAAGGGGGTGGTGGTGCTGCAATCCCATTCCGAAGGCATGCACCGCGCCTATCCGGAACTGCTGCCTCTTTTGCGGGAGCTGCTGGGGAATAAGCTGCGGGCGGTGTACGACAAAAGCCGCGCGACCCTCCCATCCGGCAATGCCGAAGATGGCTATGTGTTTGCTGAAGCGGAGGAGCCTCTGGAAATCATGGAGTTCGGCAACCGTTTCCGTATCCGTTTCTCTGATGCGCAGAAAACCGGCTTTTTCATCGATCAGCGGGAGAACCGCAGCTTGTTGCAGTCCTTGGCCGCCGGAAAGCGCGTGCTGAACACCTTCGGCTATACGGGCGGCTTCTCGCTCAGTGCCTTGCGTGGAGGCGCCACCTATGTGGAAACGGTGGATATTTCCCAAAAGGCCATTTTGCAGTGCAACGAAAACGTGGCCTTGAATTTTCCCCATGCGCCGCATTGCGGGGTCACGCAGGATGTGATGCAATACTTGACAAACATAAACAAAACCTTTGACATCATGGTGTTGGATCCGCCTGCCTTCGCCAAGAACCACCGCAGCCTCCAACAGGGTTTGAAAGGGTATAAAACCATCAACCAAAGGGCGTTGGAGAAAATTGCGCCGGGCGGATGGCTCTTCACCTTCTCCTGCTCGCAGGCGGTCAGCTGGGAGGATTTCCAGACCATGCTCTTTACGGCCGCGGCCAACGCCAAGCGCGAAGTGCGTATCGTGCGCCCGCTATCCCAGGGGCCGGACCATCCGGTGAGCGTCTACCATCCGGAAGGCGCCTACCTGAAGGGATTGCTGGTTTATGTGGAATAAATGACTGCAAACAGATAGTTTACGGTGTTTGTCACCCTTGTTTTTTTACAAAAGAAAAAGCAGGCGGCTCTCAATAATGTTTGCCCAAGCAAAAGGGAGAGCTTCTTTACGGCTTAATACAAGGCAACGGTAAGGCCGAAACTCAAGGGGTAGATTTGCGGGCTGCCGTCCAAGAAACACTTGGTCAGCATGTAGGAGGCGTTGAAATCGAAGTATTTCCATCCGGTGTGGAAGGTGGCCTCCACCGGGATTTTGGTCTTGTTGGGGAATTTGTCGCTTTTGAGGCGCACGTCGCGGTAAAGGCCGTTCTCGTATTGCAGCAGCGCATTGTTCTTTCCCACGTATTTGCTGTGGATGTCGGCGACCACGCCTACCCGCACGCCGACGGCTATCTTGAATTCGTTGTTCGGATTGATGTACCTGAACTCCAAAGGAATATGCAAATAAGTGTAGGAGAGTTTGTTGACGGAGTAGTCGGTGTTTTCCGGCAGGGGCTCCATCACCACGTCGTAATTGCCGTCGATGTGGCTGTAGGCGTTGGAATACAGGTTGTGGCTGCACACGCCTACACCCAACCCAAAGCTGAACGGGCTGTTTTTCTGTACTGGCATGTCGTAGATGAAGGCGGCGTTCGCGCCCCGGTTGAAGCCGTGCTGCTGCACTCCCTCAGGCAGGCCGAACCAATGGGTGTAGAAGAAATCAACGAACAAACGGTTCTTGATCACGAGGTTTTTGCTCTCTTTCCGAAGGTGGAGACTGTCTTGTGCCAGGGCGGTATGGCTTCCCCATACCAGCAGGGCGAATCCGATAATCAAAAGTTTTTTCATGCGTTTTTGTTAAATAGCCGTTCTCTTAACGGAAGACGGCCGGTTTTATTGTCGTTCCGGGGCGTCGGCGGTTAAATTTTCTTTGGAAAAGCAAAAAGGAAGCAAATCGGCGGCTTGCGCCACGCGCAAAACCGGGCCGTTCACGCTGCCCATCAGCACGGGAATGGGGCTTTGCTGCCGTTGCTCGTATTCTAACAGCACCTGACGGCAGCCGCCGCAAGGGGAGAGGGGCGTGGGGGAAGCCGGGGCCACCAGTGCGATGCCGGTAATGCGTTTTCCCGGGTGGATGGCCGAGGCCGCGAACAACGCCACCCGTTCAGCGCACAGCCCTTGGGGATAGGAGGCGTTTTCCTGATTGTTGCCGCGGACGAGGGTGCCGTCCTCCAAGCGGACGCACGCGCCGACGGCGAAACCGGAGTAGGGGGCGTAGGCCTTGCCTGCGGCGGTGAGGGCCTCTTGCAGCAGCTGCCGCTCTTCTGGCGACAGCGCCTCCCAGTCCGGGAAAGTTTCATAGGTGATGTGGCTTTGCTGTTTCATGCGCTTTTGGTAAAAGAGAAGCGGCTCCCCACGGAAGCCGCTTCCATTATTTTCGTGAATTTACGGTGTCCGTAATTAGCGGATCACTTGGATTTTCTCCACGCGGGTGGCCTGCTCGTTCTGCATTTTGACAATGTAGAGACCGTTGCTCAGCTCGCTCATGTTGATGTTGGCGTTGCCGTTCACATAGGCGGTTTTGACCAGCTGGCCGTTGGCAGCGTACACATTGACGGTGACGTTGTTGGCGTTTTCAATGCTCAGGTTGTTGCGCACGGGGTTCGGATAGATGCGGATGGCTTCCATTTCAGCCTCGGCGACATTGACATTGAACTTGGTGGTGAACACGCCGCAGAAACCTTCGTCAGTCACGTCCGAATAGGCGCCTTTGGTGTACACTTTTGTGACTTTGGCGCAGATGGTATTGGCATACTCTCCTGATTTAAAGGCTTGTCCGTTGATGGTAAGGCTCGAAAGGTTCAGCATGATGCCGGAGTCAGGTAAGAATTCCTTCTGCATGGTGAGGGAGAGGTCTATCGGCTGGCTGTTCAGCGCGAATTGCACTTGAATGGTGTCGCCAATGGCAAACGTATCCTGCGTGTTGTTCTTGACAACCATGTACAGGGGGAAGTTGTATTTCTTGGAGGGGTCGATATTCTCGAATTTCAGGGAGTCGAAAGCGTACGGAGTGTTGTTTTGCATGTACAGCAGGTACTTCACGGTTTGGGCGTTGGCCGCGCTGAAGCAGAGAACCACAGCGATTAAAGCGAAAAGTTTTTTCATGTTTTTTTTGTTTTAAGTTAATAAATTAAAATAATGTTTCGTTTGAATTTCAACTTGCAAAAGTACGCATTTTTCAAATAGCGCGAACGCTTTTACCTAAAAAAATGCCATAAAATGTTTTTTCTTGTAAAGATTTGCCTAAAAGCGCTATTTTTGCATTTTGTTCGGGCGGTCCGGACGGAAAATGCATTCCTGTGTATGATGCGGAACGGAAAGCGGTCGGAAGACGATGTGTTTTGGATGCGGCAGGCGCTGACGGAGGCGGAAAAGGCCCTGGAAGCCGGTGAAGTGCCCATAGGGGCGGTGATAGTGGGCGGCGGCCAGGTGCTGGCGAGAGCCTACAACCGCACCGAGACCCTGTGCGATGTGACCGCCCATGCCGAAATGCAGGCGTTTACCGCAGCGGCGGATGCCATAGGGGCCAAATATCTGAACGAATGTACGCTGTACGTCACTTTGCAGCCCTGTCCCATGTGCGCGGGGGCGGCCTACTGGACCCAAATCGGCCGTATTGTGTACGGCACCACGGATGTGAAGCATGCCCAAGTGGATCGCTCCGTGTTGTACCATCCTAAAACAGAAGTCGTTGCCGGTGTGCTCGCCGAGGAGTGCGCCGCGCTGCTTCAGGCGTTTTTCAGCCGCAAGCGCAAAGCCTCCGCCGGAAAGGGTTTGCCGACGGATAAATGAGTATACCATTAATATTTAATAAACAGATAAATCAAGCATAAAATGATTACACTTCAGAGGAATACGTTTGTCGCCCCCCCGCTTCCCGCGCAGGAGGTGGAGGAGGCTTACCGTTTGCTGTGCGAGCGCAAGGGCAGGGGAAATGATTTTTTGGGATGGATGGACCCCGCCGCGCTTGCCCCACCCGCTTTGTTGGAGCAGTTGAAGCAGGAGGCCCTGCGCCTCCGCCGCCAGTCCCGTTGCGTGGTCGTGGCCGGTATCGGAGGCTCTTACTTGGGCGCCCGGGCGGTGATAGAGGCCTTGTCCCCGTCATTCCCTGATTCGGAGGATGTGCGTATCCTTTACGCCGGACATCACCTTTCCGAAGAGTATTATGCCGAACTGCTTGCCTATCTGGACACGGTGGACTATTCCATCATCGTGATTTCCAAATCCGGCACCACTACCGAAACCGCTGTGGCTTTCCGCCTGCTGCGGCAGCATTGCGAACGGAAGTACGGCAGCCGTGCGGCGGAGCGCGTGGTCTGTATCACCGACCGCGCCAAAGGGGCCTTGAAATCTTTGGCGGAGGAAAAGGGCTATCCTTCCTATGTGCTTCCGGACGATGTGGGCGGACGCTATTCGGTGCTCAGCCCGGTCGGTTTGCTGCCGATTGCCGTGGCCGGTCTGGATGTGTCGTCCCTGCTTGCTGGAGCGGTGCGTATGCATCAGGAAATCAGGATGCAAGGAACGGAGCATCCGGCGGTGCGCTATGCGGCGCTGCGTAACGCCCTGTACCGTCAGGGGTTTTCCATAGAGGTCATGGCCACGTTCGAACCCAAATTGCAGTTTTTCATCGAATGGTGGAAACAGCTGTTTGGCGAGAGCGAAGGCAAGGAGCGGAAGGGGGTGTTTCCCGCCGGTGTGGTGTATACCACGGACTTGCATTCCATGGGGCAGTTCATGCAGGACGGCAGCCGCCTGATGTGGGAGACCTTTTTGGAGGTGGAGCGTCCGCAATGGCATTGCGAGGTGCCGATGCTGCCCGACTCGGACAACGGGGACGCTTTGAACTTCCTGGGAGGAAAGTGTTTGCATGAAATCAACCGTAAGGCTTGCCTCGGCACGGTGCTGGCGCATGAGGACGGGGGCGTGCCTTCCCTTTCCCTGCGGATGGACGCCGTGGATGCGAATCACTTGGGGCAGCTGGTCTATTTCTTCGAATTTGCCTGTGGGGTCAGTGCTTACCTTCTGGGGGTCAATCCGTTTGACCAGCCCGGAGTGGAAGCCTACAAAAAGAACATGTTCGCCCTTTTGGGCAAACCCGGGTACGAGGAGGCTGCCGCCGCTTTGCAGCAGCGTATGCAACGGAAAAAATAGGGCGCATGGAATATTTTTTGGATATGGATGCAGCCTATGCGTCCTACGAAAAAGCTGAGTTTGTGCTGCTTCCCGTGCCTTACGACGGGACAAGCACCTATGTCAAGGGGGCGGACAAAGGGCCGCAGGCCATCATTGACGCTTCCGACAGTATTGAACTCTACGACCCGGAAGAGGAGATGGAGGTCTACCTTCACGGCATACATACGGCGAAGCCCGTAACGGAAAACGCTACGCCGGAAGCCATGGTGGAGGCGGTGAAACGGCGCACTTTGGCGATATTGAATGACGGCAAGCTGTCCGTGGTGTTGGGCGGCGAGCATTCCGTGACGGTGGGCAGCGTGCGTGCCTATGCGGAAAAATACCCGCAATTATCTGTGCTCCAGTTGGACGCACACGCGGATATGCGCGATGCCTACCAGGGTTCTCCCTATAACCACGCCTGCGTCATGAAGCGGGTGAAGGAGGTGTGTCCGGTGGTGCAAGTCGGGATACGCAGCGTCTGCATAGAGGAGAAGGCGGAACTGGATGCCGCCACGACGGTCTACGCCCATCAGCTGCACACCGATACGGCTTGGATGGAGCGGGCCGCTGCAGGCCTGAGTCCACAGGTCTACCTGACGGTCGATCTGGATGCCTTTGACCCTTCCGTGCTGCCTTCGACCGGTACGCCCTTCCCCGGCGGCATGGCCTGGCGGCAGGTGCTGGATTTTATTGATTATGTATTGAAAGAGCATGATATAGTGGGTTTTGACGTAGTGGAGCTCTGTCCAAACCCTCAGGCCAAGGCTTCCGATGTGCTGGCCGCTGTGCTGGTGTATAAAATCATTGCCAAGATTGTGAAAAAGCGCGAGGCATGCAAATAGGCGCGTGGGCAAGGTCGGTGCGCGAACGTCTGGGTTTTCTCGGAGAGGAGGCCCGTCCGTCGGCACAGCTGCTGGTGGAGCGTTTGACCGGCAAGGACGCGCTTTTTATTGCCTTAAACCCTGATTTTCCGGTGGATGATGCGGTGAAACGGGAGGCGGAGACCGCCTTGCGGGAGCTGGAGCGTGGCCGGCCCTTGCAGTACGTGTTGCAGGAGGCTTGGTTTTACGGACGTTCGTTTTATGTGGACGAAAGGGTGCTGGTTCCCCGTCCGGAAACGGAGGAGCTGGTGCGTTGGGTCTTGGAGGAATATTCGCAGAATGAGCCGCTTCATGTTGCTGACTGGTGCACCGGCAGCGGCTGCATCGCCATTACCTTGGCCAAGGAAAGGCCTGCCTGGCAATGCGCGGCTTGGGATGTGAGCGCGGCGGTTTTGGAGGTCGCCCGTGAAAATGCGCTCCGTCAGGCGGTTTCCGTCTGTTTTGGGGAACGGGATTTGTTGTCGCCCGGACGCTTGGCGCAGGAAGCCTCCGCCTACCGCTTAGTGCTCTGCAATCCGCCCTATGTGCGGGAGCGGGAAAAGTCCCAAATGCCGGAAAGGGTGAAGGCACACGAGCCTTCCGCAGCCCTCTTTGTCCCCGATGACGACCCTTTGCGCTTCTACCGCGCCTTGGCGGAGTGGGGGCTGTACGCCTTGGCTCCCGGCGGGAAATGCTTTATGGAAATCAACGAAGCCCTTGGGCAGGAGACCCTTGCGTTGCTGCGCGACTACGCCTATGAAGGTTTGGAGCTGCGGCGGGACATGCAGGGCAAATGCCGTATGATTAAAGCGATAAAACCATTATTATGAAAGATATACACACTTTATCGCTGCCCCAGTTGCAGCAATGGATGAAGGAGAGGCAGCAGCCTGCCTTCCGGGCCAAACAATTGTACGAATACCTTTGGAAACAGAATGTTACGAGTTTTCAGGAAATGCTTTCGCTGCCGCAGGCCTTGCGTGACCTGCTCGCCGGGGAGTTTCTGCTGGCGAAGGCCGCTTTTGCCGACATGCAGGAAAGCGCCGACGGCAGCGTAAAGTACGCCGTTCGTATGTCCGACGGGGCTGTGGTGGAAATGGTGCTGATCCCTTCGCGGAACCGTAGCACGCTTTGCGTCTCCTCCCAGGTCGGATGCCCCTTGAACTGCCGTTTCTGCGCCACCGCCCGCATGGGCTTTTCCCGCAACCTGAACGCTTACGAAATGTACGCCCAGGTGTTTGCCGCGCGTCAGGAGTCCGAGGCGCGTTTCGGGCATCCCTTGAGCAACATCGTCTGGATGGGCATGGGGGAGCCGCTTTTGAATTTCGAGGCGGTGAAAGCGGCGGTCGAGCGGGTGACCGATCCGGAAGGCATGGGCATGTCGCCCTCGCGCATCACTTTGTCCACTTCCGGCCATTGCGACGGCATACGGCAGATGGCCCGTGAACTTCCCTCGGTGCATCTCGCGGTGTCCCTGCATACCGCCGATGCCCGCCAACGTCAGGAACTGATGCCGATAGGGGGCAAGTATCCCCTGTCCGCCCTTTCGGACGCCTTGGCGGACTACCATGAGCGGACAAACAATCGCATCACCTTGGAATACATGCTTTTGAAAGATGTGAACGACAGCCTGCGCCACGTCCGCCTGCTTTTGGATTTTTGTCGTCGTTTTCCGGTGAAAATCAATTTGATAGAATATAACACCCATCCGTATGCGCCCTATCAGCCCTCCGATGCGGACACCTTCCGTCGCTTCGCGCAGAGTTTGGAGGAGAAGAATTTGATTGTCAATGTACGGAGAAGCAAGGGGAGGGACATCGCCGCCGCATGCGGGCAGTTGGCCAATGAGAAGAAAAATTCGGGGAAAATGTGATTTGTTTTGCCAAAAAGTGTACCTTTGCACTTTGCTAAAAACATTGTGCCATGAAATTTGACAAGGTAGAGAAACTGGTCAAGGAATACAAGGAACTACTGGCAGAGACTGCCTACAGCAAGGAATACACCTATTACGAGCAAGTTTACAACATTACCGCTTTCGAAGGCTCTACGCTGACCGAATCCGAGGTGGTGGACCTGCTGAAATACGGCGAGACCCCGAAAAAGAAGCCGGAAAAATGCATACGGCAGGTGAAGGACGCGTACACTACCCTGCAATACATTTTGCAGATGACCAAAAAGAAGAAGGCCTTGTCGGTGGACATTTTGCATGAGATAGGGGCCCGCGTCATGGCCTCCACCGGAGGGGTGTGCAAGGGCGATCTGGAGAACTACGATTCCTCCAAAGGGGATTTCCGCAAGGGTGTGGTCAAAAACGCCTCCCGGCTGTTCCCGGACTACAAGCGGCTGCCGGTCATGATGGATCAGTTCTGCGCCGACTTGCAGAAGCAGATCAAGCAGGCCGAAAACATGGAGGAGCGTTCCGTGTTGACCTATAACGCCTTGTATACCATGCTGAATGTCTATCCTTTCGGGGAGGGCAATGTGAGCTCCGCCTTTTTTGTCTACAACTATTTGCAGGCGCTTTGTGATTTGCCCATGTCCTTCCTCTACAAGGTGGACGGCGTCCGTTTTCTGGCCATTTTCGACCAGGCCCGGACCCAGGGCAACCTGCATCCCTACCATGTGTTCTGTTTTAAGCAGTATATCAAGTTTTTGGAAGAGGAAATCGCTGAAATGCAAAAATAAACGCCATGGCAAACCGATTTGTTGAAACAGGCAGGAAATGCGTTTTTCTCGTGGTGGTGGCACTGCTGCTTGCCGCCTGTACGGGGAACGGTACCCAAGGGGACGGGCTGATGTCCTCCTCCGGACGCTCAAGCGAAGTGCTGGTGGTGTGTCCGGACAAGGACTGGAACGGCAGCCTCGGGGACAGTCTGCGGGAAGTGCTGGAGGCGCCGGTCGCGGGACTTCCGCGCACCGAACCCATGTTCCGTGTCTCGCAGGTGAATCCGGAGCATTTCACCCCTATGTATCAGAAACAGCGTAACATTCTCGTTTTGCAGGTGCGGGCGGACGCCACGGCTTCCCGTTTGCTGGTGGAGCGCGACAAATGGGCGCGTCCCCAGACGGTGCTTTCGCTGAGCTCGCCTCGGGCGGATTCCCTCGCTGTCGCGTTTTCCTGTGTGCAGGAGCGTATCGTACAGCATATTATGCAAGGGGAAATGCGGCGTTTCCAACGGGCGCAGCGTGCCCAGGAGGATGCCAGCCTGAACCGCAGGCTGCAAGAACGCTATGCGCTTTCCATGGTGCTTCCCGAAGGCTTTTTCTTCGCGGTGTGCCGCCCCGATTTCTGCTGGCTGCGCAAGGAGACCAAGTACTGGGGGCAGAGCGTGATGGTGTATACCGAGCCCTATACGTCGGAGAGCCAGTTTTCGCCGGAGCATATCGCCGCCTTGCGGAACCGCCTGACCCACGCCTATGTGCAGGGCAGCTCGGAAGGCTCCTATGCCTCCATAGACGACCGCTTCTATCCGGTGCTGTATCGGAATTTCGCTTTCCCCAATTCGCCTTATGCCGTGGAGGCCAGGGGCTTGTGGGGACTGTTCGGGCATCCGGGCGACCACATGGGGGGGGCTTTTGTCTCGTATACTTTTTTGGATACAGTGTACCAGCGTGTGGTGACAGCGGACGCCTTCCTGTACGCGCCTTCCGACGAGAAGCGTGACCTGCTGCGGCAGGAGGAGGCCATACTGCTGACGCTGCAAGCCGTGGACACGCTTTCCGCAGCAAAAAAATAAAGCCCGCAGAGCGGCGTGTGCCATCGGATTTTTTTATATCTTTGCACTTTTTGAACCGGAATAGAATTAATAGTTTACTATATTAAAAATCAATACAATGGGAAGAGCCTTTGAATACAGAAAAGCGCGGAAGTTCAAACGTTGGGGAAACATGGCACGTGTGTTCACCCGTTTGGGAAAGGAAATCACCATGGCGGCCGAGACCGGAGGCCCTGACCCCGACAACAACCCCCGTCTCCGCCTGCTGATTCAGAATGCACGTTCCGAGAACATGCCGAAAGACAACGTGGACAGGGCCATCAAACGGGCCTTCGAAAAAGACACTTCCGATTACAAGGAAATTGTGTACGAAGGATACGCGCCGCACGGTGTCGCTTTGCTGATTGAGACCGCCACCGACAACAACCAGCGCACGGTGGCCAACATCCGCTCGTATTTCAACAAGTTGGGCGGTTCTTTGGGAACACAGGGTATGCTGGATTTCATGTTTGAGCGCAAAAGCGTGTTCAGCGTCAAGGTGACTCCGGATATGGATTTGGAATCCCTTGAGCTTGAACTGATTGACTATGGAGTGGAGGAGCTGCTTTCGGAAGACGACGAGACCATCGTGATTTACGCCAACTTCCAGTCCTTCGGTTCCGTGCAGAAATATTTGGAGGATAACCATTTTGAAATCAAGAGCTTCCGTTTTGAGCGCGTGCCGAACGACACCAAGGAGCTGACGCCGGAGGAGCGGGCCGAAGTGGAGAAGCTGATTGAACGCATTGAGGAGGACGACGATGTGACCAATGTCTTCCACAACATGAAAGAAGTCGAAGAATAGGGATGAAAAAGCTGCTCATACGCACATTGACAGGGGCATTGTTCGTTGCCTTGGTCGTGTTTTCCGTACTTTTTTCGCAAACCGTGCTGTTCAATGTGTTTTTGGTTTTCACCTGTCTTGGGCTGTATGAGTACCGCAGCATGTTGCTGCCGAACGGAGTGCGTTTGCCCGTTTTGTTCTATGTGATCGGACTGGCCGTGTACTTCCTGCTTTCGGTGGAAGTGCTGCAATTCCCCTTTCAGCGCGTGCTGCTGCTTTCGTTTTGCCTGCTGCTGCTGTTCATGGTGGCGGCCCTTTTCCAAAAGGATTTTGCGGAAGCGGTGCAAACGCTTGGGTATGAGTTTGTCGGCGTGCTTTGGATAGTGCTGCCCTTTGCCCTGCTGAATTTCTTTCCGCTTATCGGCGGCAAAGTCGTGACGGGGAACGAGCCTTCGCCGGGGCAGTGGCTGCTGCTCGCGTTTTTCATCACCATCTGGGCCAACGACACTTTCGCCTATTTGGTGGGAAGCCTTTTGGGCAAACATCCGATGTGTGTCCGGGTCTCTCCGAAAAAGACCTGGGAGGGCACCGTGGGCGGTGCCTTGCTGACCTTGGCACTGGCCGCTTTCTACCCCCGCATTTTCGGTTTTTTGGCCTTGCCGGCCCCTTTCTGGGCCGGTTTCGCCCTCCTTATCGTGCTGGCGGGCACCTTGGGGGATTTGGTGGAATCCATGTTCAAACGCCGCATGCAGGTCAAGGATTCGGGGGACATTCTGCCGGGCCACGGCGGGGTGCTGGACCGTTTTGACTCCACGCTGCTTTCCCTGCCATTCGTCTTGCTTTACATAGTATGTATGCTGTAAAATAATTTTGTATGAAAAAGATATTCAAGATACACCGGGAAGGTTTGCGCTTCATCGCCCTTGTGACGGCAGTGCTGGCGGTGGTGGTCGCGCTCATCAGTATTCACGTGCAGAGCGTGTGGATACACTATGTGCTGTATGTGGTGTCGGCTGCCTTCTTTTATTTTGTGGTCCGCTTTTTCCGCGTGCCGCACCGCGAGTTCGAGAAGGACGAGCGTGCCATTTACGCCCCTGCGGATGGTAAAATCGTGGTCATGGAGGAGATAGACGAGGATGTGTATTTTCATGAGAAACGCCTGCAAATCTCCATTTTCATGTCCCCGCTGAATGTGCATGTCAATTCCTATCCCATTTCCGGAACGATTGTAAAATCAGATTATTATCCGGGAAAACACTTGGTAGCCTGGTATCCAAAGTCTTCCAACCTGAACGAGCACACGAACGTGGTGATTGAGAACGGGCGCAAGGAGCGGGTGCTGGTGCGTCAGGTGGCCGGTAAGGTGGCGCGGCGCATTGTCTGTTACGCCAAGGAAGGGGAGCAAGTGGAGCAGGGCGGCGAAATCGGCATCATCAAGCTGGGTTCCCGCGTGGATTTGCTGCTTCCCCTGAATGTCAGCATCAATGTGGAGATAGGGGAGTCCGTGCGCTCCAAGCAGACCATACTGGCCTATTTTGACTGAAAATAGTGCGATTTTTGCAGGCGAATCCGTCCCGTTTTTGGCGCGGAGGCTATAATTTTTTGAAAAACAGAGGGAATATAATTTTTCCATTCGCGTTTTCCAATGCCAAAAAAGAGTAATTTTGCGTTTTGATAAAAAACAACAAGAACGTTATTATGAGTACTGTACACAAGGACAACAAAGAGAAGAAGGATGCCGGTTTCGTTTCCATGGATTTTTTGCTGAAACTGGAACAGTGGTACGAACGCAACAGTAAGAAAATCAACTATATTACCACCGCTGCGCTGCTGATAGCCGTGGTTTGCGTCTATCTGGGCGTGTTTTGGATGCCCAAACGCCAGCTCAAGGCCGAACAGGCGGTTTTCAAAGCCGAACAGTATTTCGCCCAGGACTCCCTGCGTCTGGCATTGAATGGGGACGGCGTGTACGACGGACTGCTGGATGTGGCCTCCACCTACGGTTGCACCAAGACGGGAAACCGCGCCAAGTATGAGATTGGCATTTGCTACCTCCAGCTCGGCGAATACGAAAACGCCATCAAATACCTGAAGAAATTCAAAGGGAAGGACATGCTGGTTTCCGTGCAGGCTTTGGGTTCCATCGGCGACGCCTATATGGAGCTGAACAACATGGACAAGGCCCTTTCGTATTACAAAAAAGCGATCAAGCTGCACCCCAACGAGCTGCTCACCCCGCGCTACCTCTACCGTGCCGCTTTTGTCTGTGAAATGCAGAGCCAGTGGA
>JAGAEQ010000026.1 GCA_017613015.1 Bacteroidales bacterium
AATAACCGCACATGGGAGTGCCACATCGAACCTAACTGGCTGCTGGTGTGGGAGCAGAACGACATGCGGCTCACACTGCTGATGCTTGACACCGGCACCCACGCAGATTTGTTTTGAACTAACAATACACGTTATCCATAACATGACAAAGGACCACAACGGAATCAACCACACCGACGGCGGGGAGCACCGCAGCCTCATCGAATCCATGGCACCGTTTCTGGACAACGGAAAGCCCAAGCTCGGCATTTTCTGGTACGATGCGGCCAACCAGTCGCTTTTCGGCGTGGAGAAGATGGACGCCGAACAGGCCACCTTTGTCAACGGACGCGCCACCATCTCCAAGCTGCACAAGACCTACTGGCAGAAACAGCACCACCGCGCCGAAGCCAAGGGCGACACCGCCTCCATTTTCTATCAGGAGCATAACTACACGCTCATCCCCCGCGGACGCATCTTTCTCGACGAAGCCACCGACCGCTTTTATGTCTGTGTCGGCAGCTGGCTGCACGACGGCGTGGGAAGCCTCCCCGTGGATGCGGAAAAGCTGCATGAACTGATAGAGGACGAATTCAACCTGCCGGTGGATTTCGAGTTTGTCATCGACTACCACTGGGACCTCGGCCACGGCTGGTCGGAGGAGCTTATGTAAGGTTTTCCCGCGCTTCCGGCTTGTAGGAATGAACCACCGCAACGGTGGGGCAATGTCCCATTTCAGGGCAGTCGCCGCAGGTGGCGACCTTTTTTTTCAGCGCACATTGGCGAATCTGGCACATGCTTTCGCAGAATACCGTCTTCCGGCCCTCCGCACGGCAGCCGTCGCAGTTGATGTGCTCAGGCAGGATGGGGGCGTTGTTCAGCTTGGACCAAAGCTCGGCGGTTTTTTCGCGCAGGGCCTGGTCGTTGTTTTTTGTGGCGATAAAGGCATCGCAGCTTTCGCAATCGATGCCGCAGTAGGCGATGTTGTTTTTCATGCGTTTGTTTTTGTGAAAATTTCGCTGAATAATAACGCGGGAACGGCCTTTTTAGTGTGCGGCGGGAGTGCCTTCGGCGGTCATTTTGGGCGTGGAAATAAAAAAATACGCTTTGCGCCGAAATCGTATCCAAATTCTTCGTAACTTTACAGCGTCGTTTTGGCGGTCCTTCTTCCAAGCGTTTCGCAAGGTCTTCGGGAACGGTTCTGAAAGTTGAAAACAAACAACAATTAATTATAAAACAATCAATTATGAAAAGAAATCTTTTTTTAGGTATGCTGTGCCTGATGGCGTTTTCGCTCTGCGTGATGACAGGCTGTAAGGACGAGGATGAACCCAAAAACGACAAAAGTGACGGTCTTGTCACGGAAGGATACGCCGATTTGGGCTTGACGAGCGGCACAAAATGGAAAGCGACGAACGAAGGGGACGAGTATTACACTTTCGATGAGGCGACGAAGAAATTCGGTAAAAAACTCCCGGATACGGTGCAGTTCAGTGAGCTTGTCAGGGAATGCACATGGACTTGGGTAGGTGACGGTTACAAAATCACGGGCAAAAACGGCAAGTCCATTATGCTGCCTGCGGCAGGTTTCCGCGATTGCGAAGGGGACGTGTACAATGTCGGCATCGAAGGCTTCTACTGGACCTCCAAATCCCTTGGCCCTCAACGCGGATACCGTCTCGGCTTATACAAGTTCGGCAAGAGCATCAACTATCATGATCGCTGCGGACACGGTTCCGTCCGTCTTATTGAGTGATAAGGAAGATGACCCCCGAAAAATTTTCTTTCAGAAAACGCATCAAGAGTTTCGCTTACGCCTTTGCCGGGCTGAAGGTGCTGTTCCGCGAAGAGCACAACGCGCGGATTCACGCGGTGGCGGCGGTTTTGGCCGTTGCCTTGGGTTTCCTTTTCCGCATTTCGCCCATGGAGTGGGTGGCGGTGGTCATTGTCATTGGGATGGTGTTTGCCGCTGAGATTATCAACTCCTCCTTGGAGCGCACCGCCGATTTTGTCAAAGCCGAGCGGGACGACCGCAAGCGTGACATCAAGGATCTTGGGGCCGCCGCCGTTTTAGTCTGCGCCATCGCCGCCCTGATTACCGGTATTATCATTTTCGTCCCTAAAATCATTGCCTTATGCTGCTGAAAACCGATTTGTTCCACTTGAGGCTCAACAGCTCCATGTCCGTTTGGTTCGGTTTTCTATGACATCGGCGACAGGTTCGTCAATCCCTTCGCGCATCCTCGCACTTGGGGCATGACACTGCTGATGGAAGTTTTTCTGAACGTGATGTATTTTTCCTTCCGGCTGGTCAGGAGTGGGCACATCGGCATCACGTTTAACCCAAATCCGCAAAAATAATCCAATCCGGCGCGTGGTAGGTCAGTGCTCCGATCACCATCATGCCAAGGAGGGCCACCACTATCCAGAGCGGCCAGTTGCGTCGCACGAACGGCGCGGTGCGCCAGCGTTTGGCGAGCAATACGGCAACGGCAATGGAGGCGATGTAGAGGACAATGTCCACAAACATCACTTCGTGACGCACAAACACCCAATAGGCGAAGAAGGCCAGCACGATGAGCGGCATCACCGCCAGTCCGCCCAAGAGGGGCGCCCCGATTTCCCGGATATCGCGACGGCTGACCGCAAGGTAGGCACTCAGCAGCAGCATCGGGTAAAACACCATTTTCATGTGGGCCATCACACTTTCCGTAACGGGAAACACATAGCCAAGGAAATGGTTAAAGAAAGGCACATGGTGCACAAAGTGCATGCTCGTGCCGAAAAGGATTAGCAGGCAGATGGAAAGGATGGTCTCTTTGCGTGTCATGGGTGCGGTTTGCGTTGTTTTTAATAACTATTTGTTTTTTTTAGTGATTAGGTCGTTTTTGTTTCGCTTTTTTGTGCTGATATCAATTATAAATAACGAAGAAAAAGCCTTTTTATTGTTCGGAATGCCGTGAAAAAACGTGTGTTTTTCTCTTAGGGTTTGAATCTGCAATGTCGTGTTTTTCCGCTTCGCGGGCAATAAATGGCGGGGGAGGGGCGTTTGTTCCCAAAACGGACACATGAAAATGTTTAAAAAATGTTGGGCTTTCTACCTGTTTTTGTTTGTCTTGTTCACGGTGGCCTATTTTCTGGTCGGTCTGCTGCTTGACAAGTATGGAATGCGCCATTCCATTATCAGCGGATTGGTCGGCGGTGTTGTCGGCACTTTTCTCTGGTGGCTTTTGGACCAAGCGGGATTGGATGTCCGGAAATCCAAGGAAAAATAGGCGTCCGGGTTGACGAGAGAATGTTTGCAAACGAAATATATGTATATTTTAAAGAAAATCAAATAATTATGCTGCAAAAAGGAAGCAAAGCCCCTTATTTCGAGGGCAGGGATGAAAACGGTAACTTGGTCAAACTGACCGATTTCGCCGGTAAAAAATTAGTGCTTTATTTCTACCCCAAGGACAGCACGCCCGGCTGCACCGCCGAGGC
>JAGAEQ010000027.1 GCA_017613015.1 Bacteroidales bacterium
CATGAACGGAGCAGTCATGCCGGTGCTGGCCTTCTACATTGTGGCCGCCGAAGAGCAGGGCGTTCCGATGGAGCAGCTGAGCGGCACCATCCAGAACGACATCCTGAAGGAGTTCATGGTGCGGAACACCTACATCTATCCGCCCCTGCCCTCCATGAAAATCATTGCTGACATTTTCGAGTTCACTTCCCGCAACATGCCGAAATTCAACTCTATCAGTATTTCCGGATACCACATGCAGGAAGCCGGCGCCACCGCCGACATCGAACTGGCCTACACCTTGGCGGACGGGCTGGAATACCTGCGTGCGGGCGTCAATGCGGGCATGAGCATCGACACCTTCGCCCCGAGGCTGTCCTTCTTCTGGGGCGTGGGCATGAACCATTTCATGGAAATCGCCAAAATGCGGGCCGCCCGTATGCTTTGGGCCAAGATTGTGAACCAGTTCAACCCGCAGAACCCCAAATCCTTGGCTTTGCGCACACACTGCCAGACCTCCGGCTGGTCGCTGACCGAGCAGGATCCCTTCAACAACGTCACCCGCACCTGCATCGAGGCCATGGGCGCCGCTTTGGGGCACACCCAGTCCCTGCACACCAACGCATTGGACGAAGCCATCGCCCTTCCCACCGACTTTTCGGCGCGTATCGCGCGTAACACCCAGATATACATCCAAGAAGAGACCAACATCTGCAAAGTGGTGGATCCTTGGGCCGGTTCCTACTACGTGGAGAGCCTGACCCACGAAATCGCCCACAAGGCCTGGGGACTCATTCAGGAAGTGGAAAAACTGGGCGGCATGGCCAAAGCCATAGAGACCGGCATCCCGAAGATGCGTATCGAGGAAGCGGCCGCACGCAAACAGGCCAAAATCGACTCCGGCGAAGACATCATCGTGGGTATCAACCGTTACCGTCTGGACCACGAGGATCCCATCGAGACCTTGGAGGTGGACAACACCATGGTACGCGAAGCCCAAATCAAGCGTTTGGCCGAACTACGCGCCAACCGCGACTCCCAAGCGGTGGAGGCGGCATTGGACGCCATCACCGAGTGCGCGAAAACCGGCAACGGCAACCTGCTGGAACTCTCCGTGGACGCCGCCCGCAAGCGCGCCTCTTTGGGTGAAATCTCCATGGCCATGGAAAAGGTCTTTGGCCGTTACAAGGCAAAAATCAATTTAATTTCGGGCGTGTACAGTTCAGAAACCAAAAACAACGAGAATTTCCGCAAAGCGGTCGCTTTAGCGGACGAATTCGCCGCCAAAGAGGGACGCCGTCCCCGTATCATGGTGGCCAAAATGGGTCAGGACGGCCACGACCGGGGTGCCAAAGTGGTCTCCACCGGTTACGCGGACATCGGCTTTGACGTGGACATGGGCCCCTTGTTCCAAACCCCTGCGGAAGCGGCCAAGCAAGCCGTGGAAAACGACGTGCATATCATCGGTGTGTCCTCCCTGGCTGCCGGACACAAGACCTTGGTCCCGCAAGTCATTGCCGAGCTGAAAAAATTGGGCCGCGAGGACATCATGGTCATTGTGGGCGGTGTGATTCCCCCTCAGGACTACGATTTCCTGTACAAAGCCGGCGCTGCCGCCATTTTCGGACCGGGCACCGTCATCAGCGACTCCGCCATCATCATGCTCAACCTGCTTTTAGGCAAATAAGCATGCGACTGACAACCAAAGAATTCACAAACAGCCTTTGCCTTTCCACGGGAAAGGCTGTTTCATAGTATGCAAGCATCAACGAACCATGTCCGCAAGTGTATCCCAAACCGCCGGTAAAATCACGACCCATGTGCTACAGCGCATGAAAAACAACCGTGAGAAAATCGCCATGCTCACCGCCTACGACTACTCCATGGCCGCCCTGCTGGGCCAGGCCGGCATAGAAGTCATTCTCGTGGGGGATTCCGCCGCCAACGTCATGGCGGGGTACAAAACCACCCTGCCCATCACCTTGGACCAGATGATTTACCACGCCACCTCCGTGGTCAAAGCGGTGGAAAAGCCGCTGGTAGTGGTGGATCTGCCCTTTGGAAGCTACCAGGGCAATTCCAAGGAGGCGCTGCACACCGCCATCCGCATCATGAAGGAATCGGGGGCGGACGCCATCAAACTGGAAGGGGGCCGCGAAGTGGTGGAAAGCATCGACCGCATCCTGACCGCCGGCATCCCGGTCATGGGACACCTTGGCCTGACCCCGCAGTCCATCAACAAATTCGGGACTTATGTCGTTCGCGCCCAGGAAAATGAGGAGGCCGAACGCCTGAAAGAGGATGCCCTGCTGTTGGAGAAAACAGGCTGCTTCGCCATCGTACTGGAAAAAATACCGGCCGCACTGGCCGCCGAAGTGACCCGGTCCTTGCGCATCCCCACCATCGGCATAGGCGCCGGACACGAAACAGACGGACAGGTGCTGGTGCTGCACGACATGCTCGGCATCACCCAGGAGTTCTCGCCGCGTTACCTTCGCCGCTACCACAACCTGAGCGAGGAAATCACCCGGGCGGTACAGCGCTACATCGAGGATGTCAAATCCATCCGCTTCCCCAACGACACGGAACAGTATTAAAAAAAGGCGTTGAAAAACGCCTTTTTTGTTGCTATCATCCTCCAAACCGTCTTACGAAACCTTGGCCTGCCCCTTCTTTGGGAAGAGCACGGAAAAGCCCATGCTGAACAGCAGCACGCCGAGAATCACCAACAGGGAAGCGCCGGTGGGGACTTCCACATGGAAAAAGGTATGCAGCAGCATCTTCACCCCGATGAAGATCAGCAGCCCGCCCAAGCCGAACTTCAGCAGCCAGAAACGGTCCACCACATTGTTCAGCAGGAAGAAGAGCGAACGCAGCCCCATGATGGCGAAAATATTGGAAAAAAAGACAATATAAGGGTCTTGGGTGATGGAGAAAATGGCCGGAATGGAATCCACCGCAAACACGATGTCGGAAAACTCAATCACCAGCAGCGCCACAAAAAGCGGCGTGATGTAGAGCCTGTGATCCCTGCGGATGAAAAAGCGGTGCCCCTCCCCTTGGGCGTCCACCCGGAACACCTTCGAGGCCAGCCGCACGGCAGGGTGTTTTTCCGTGTCCACCGCCTCTTTCTTGTCCCGGAACATCTGTATGCCGGAATAAATCAAAAGCAGGCCGAAAACGGCCAAAACCCAGGCGAAACGCTGCACCAGCGCGGCGGCGGCGAAAATAAAGGCGAAGCGCATCACGATGGCGCCGATAATGCCCCAGAACAGCACCCGGTGGTAGTATTTCCGGTCAATGCCAAAGCTGATAAACAGCATAATCATGACAAAAATATTGTCAATGGAAAGCGCCTGCTCAATGAAATAGCCGCTCAAATACTCCATGCCCAAGGTTTTGCGGTAGAGGTGCAGGTTTTGGGCAAAACTTAGGGAATCGTCATACACATGGGTGACGCTGCCCGGAAAATAAGTGGCATAATAGGCTTTCAGCGAGGCTGCATCGTGAATGCCGTGGAACACATCCCCTTTCAGGAAAACCACTAAGCTGAACAGCATGGCCATGCCGAACCACACCGCGACCCAAATGCCGGCCTCCTTCCAGCCGATGACATGGTCCTTCTTGTGGAACACGCCCAGATCCAACGCCAGCATCAGCGCGATAAACAGCAGAAAAAGACTGAAAACCAAGGTTTCGTTCATACGCAATTCCTATTTGACGCATAAAAAAAGGCAGAATTCTCGTTCTGCCTTCTCTTGGTGATCCCGACAGGATTCAAACCTGTAACCTTCTGATCCGTAGTCAGATGCTCTATTCAGTTGAGCCACAGGACCTTTCAAGTCGGGGTGAAAAGACTCGAACTTTCGACCCCTTGCACCCC
>JAGAEQ010000028.1 GCA_017613015.1 Bacteroidales bacterium
GTTGTTGACCGTGTGCTACAGCCGCCATGAAACGGTCGGCAGCGACTCCCTTTCCATGGTGTTTCCCATGGAAGCCGAAGCCGTCTTTCCCGAGGCGGGGCAGCGTCTGCAATGGCAGCTCAAGCAGGTGCGCCTTGGCGTTCCCGGGCCTTCGTCTTTCAGCATTCCCAAAAAATACACCCCGCTCAAATGGTGACGGGCTTCCCGCCGGGATGTTTTTTCTGAAATAAATCCCATACGGCACACACGATTCTTTTCCGGCGGACGTTATATAAAGACAATACCAGAAGATCATGCGGAAAATCCTATGTTGTATCCTCCTGTTGGCAGGGGTTGCGGCGTTGAAACCGGTGGCGGCGCAGAACGCCACGATAAAGAGATTCTCTCCCGAAAGGGACAGTACAGTCGCGGAAATGACGGTGTTTTTGCATGCGGTCAGCAAATCCTACAGCAAGAGCTCCGACTCCCTTTCCGATTTTTTTGCGGAGCATTGGCCGGAATGGTCGGTGGCGCAGCAGCAGGCCTTTTTGGAGCTGGCCAACCAGATGTTGAAAAAACGCTGGAAACCTTTTCCCCATTTCAAGGCCCTTATCCATACCTACCAGACCTTTGTGGAAAGCATGCCGGACAAAAGCCAGGAGCAGGGCTTTAACAAGACCGTCGCCTGTTTTATCGGCCGCTCCTCTAACCAGTTCGCCGACATGATGCAACGCTATGCCCGCCTGGTGGAGCAGCGGGAGCTGAACACCTTCACCTCTTCGGTGCATTGGTACGCCCGCAACAGCATGAACTACCGCTTTGTCTGCGACAGTACGCCCAAGGTGGTCTTCCCTTACCTGGATTTGGTGGGGACCAACGGCAAGGATAGTGTGGTCATTCACCAGACGAGCGGCTATTACGACCCTGTCAATCAGAAATTCATAGGGAAAGAGGGCGTGGTGGACTGGATACGCGCCGGTCTGGCTCCCAACGAGATTTATGTGGAGCTGAAAACCTACGCCATCACCTTGAAAGCCCCGAATATCGCCATAGAGAACGTGTTGTATTACGATTTTCGCTATTTCGCCAAACCCCAGTTGGGCAAACTGGAGGACAAGGCCATCAACACCCCTTTTACCGAGGAGAGCGCGACCTATCCGCGTTTCACTTCCTACGATGAGAACATTCTGATACATGGCTTGTATGAGGATGTGGACTACATCGGCGGCGTGTTTGTGCGGGGCAACCGCTTTCTAGGGAAGGGAACGCCGGAACGCATGGCCCGACTGGTGTTCTACCGCGACGGCAAACCGGCGGTGGTGGGCCGTTCCACCTCTTTTCTGCTGAAACCGGAGCATATAGAGTCTTCGCTCTGTGCGGTCTCCGTTCAGGTGGCGGAGGATTCCATTTACCATTCCGCCATACAATTGCGCTACAATGTGCCTAAAAAGGACCTGTGGCTGATTCGCGGCAAGGACGGTTCGCAGCGCATGCCTTTTTTCAATTCCTATCACCAGTTGGAAATGTACGAAGAGGCCATACATTGGGATATGAACACGGCGGCCATGGAATTCACCACCCTACCAGGCACGATAGAGTCCCAGCAGGCGGTGTACGAGTCCGCGAACTTCTTCGAGGAGGGCCGCACCGACAAGTTCAGGGGGCAGTCGGAGGTGAACCCGCTGTATACCTTGTACGAGTTTTTCCGCCAGCATAGGGTGAAACGCGGCAGCTTGAACGACATTGTGGATTTCTTCAACTATTCCAAGGACGATGTGCGCAGCCTGCTCTTCCGTTTGGCCGAAGGTGGTTTTGTGGATTACAACATGCTGACAGACACTATTATATATAAACAAAAACTGGGTAACTACCTGCTGAACGAGACCAAGCGGAAGGATTACGACATTTTGCAGTTCCGCTCCTTGGTGGCTGGGGGGAAGCCGAACGCCACCCTCAGCCTGCTGAACAACGACCTCACGATTTTCGGGCTGGACATGATCATTGTGAGCGACACCCAGATTGTGACGGTTTTTCCCACCGGAAAGAAAATCACCATGCAGAAAAACAGGGATTTCCTTTTCCATGGAAAGGTGGAGGCCGGCTTGTTTGACTTCTGGGTCACGAATTGCAAGTTCTCCTACGACCAGTTCAATTTCGATTTCGTGGTCATTGACTCCATGGCGTTTTACGTGGAGGACAAGAGCCTGGATCCGAACATGCGCGGGGAATACCCCTTGAAGCGCGTCCGCTCCTATGTGGAGGACATTAACGGCGTGTTGTATGTGGACGACCCCAACAACAAGTCCAGCACCTTGCCCAAGCCCAAATACCCTTATTTTGAGAGCCGTCAGCCGGGGAAGGTGTATTACGACCACAACTACGTCCACAACCGGGTGTACGACCGCAACCGTTTTTATTTTGCGGTGGAGCAATTCACCATCACCCATTTGGACGATTACAACACCGATTCCCTGCTGTTCAACGGCTACCTGTATTCGGACGGGATTTTTCCCGAATTGCACAAGCCGCTGAAGGTGCGTCCGGATTTTTCCTTGGGTTTTGTCTACCACACGGAATCGGACGGACTGCCTGCCTATAACGGCGTGGGGCGTTTCACCGGGAAAATCGATTTGAGCAATCTCGGGCTGCGCTGCACGGGTGGTGTGGACTACGTGGTCTCCCACGGAGAGGGCCGTAACATGCTTTTCTTCTTAGACTCCATGCGGGCGGATTTCGACACCTACGAGGTGACGGCGCAGGGTGGGACCACGGAATTCCCGCCCATTACGGCCAAGCATGTGAACGCGCTGTGGCTGCCGTACCAGGATGTGATGCGTCTTGAAAACCGCAAGGCGCCTTTTGTGGCTTTCCACGAGGCCACGCTGGACGGTTACATGACCATGTCGTCCAAGGGAGTGCGTGCGGCGGGTAACATGAAGTACCGCAATGCGGAAATGCAGAGCGACGACTACCGTTACTTCCATCACGAGATGAAGAGTGACAACATGGCTTTCCGCCTCAAAGACACGGCGATGGATAACTATTTCATCCAGACGGTGAACCATACAGGCCACTTGGACTTCGACACGCCCATAGGGCATTTCAAGTCCAACGACGGCGCGACGAAGGTGGAGCTGCCCATCAACCAGTTCTACACCTATTCCAGTGAATTTGACTGGCTTCCCAACGAGGAGAAACTGGCGTTCAAGTACGAGGACCCCTATGCGGATGTGGATATTCCGGCTACGCCGATCAAGGAGCTGTATGCCATGAAGTCTGAGGGGAACGAATTGGTTTCCATGAAGAAATCACAGGGTGGCCTGCAATTCACCACCACCCGGGCGGTGTATGCGATGCGGGACTATGAAATCGTGGCGGAGGGCGTGCGCTTCATCGAAGTGGCCGACGCGGCGCTCTTCCCACACAAAGGCATTGTTAAAATCGGGAAGGACGCCTATGTTCATCCTTTGGAACAGGCTCGGATTCTGGCCAATACGGAAACCCAGTACCATGAAGTCTTCAACGCGACGGCGCATATCGCCTCCCGCACCTGGTATCGCGCCATGGGAACCTACCATTACGTGGACGAGAATGAGGTGAAGCACGAAATTCACATGGATTCCATCTGGGCCGCCCACAACGGGCTGACGCGGGGCCGGGGCGAAATTGCCCGGGAGGCTTCGTTCACCCTGAACCCGTATTTCGGTTTCTACGGCAAGGTGACGCTGTACGCCGAACGGGAGTTTTTGGAGTTTAAGGGCGGGGTGAGCCTTTTGCAGACCTGCGACACGGTGCAGTACACCGCCATCCGCTACAAAGGCGAGATAGATCCCCACGATGTGCATATTCCCATAGACTCCACGACCAAAGACATGGACAACCGCCGCGTGGTGGCCGCCATTGCCTCCAACACCAAGACAGGCAAGGTGTTCACTGCGTTCGCCCGGGCGAAAAACCCCATCAACAGCCCGGAATACGTGAACGCGCAGGGCGTGCTGGTCTACAACAAGGAGGAGGGGGCTTTTGTGGTCGCTTCCAAGGAGCGCATGGAGGATGAGACGGCGGGCGGAAACATCATGCGTTTGTACGGGGACCGCTGTTTCTCCCAAGGCGAGGGCCGCTTGAACCTTGGCACCAATTTCGGACGCATGGAGTTCCTGCCGGTGGGGACGGTGTCGCATTACATGCGGGAGGATTCGGCGGTGATCCGATTGGCCGCATCCTTGGATTTTTATTTCAATGAGGAGTGTTTGCGCCTGATGTCCAATACCATTGCCAATGCCTCGCTGGAAGGCATCTCCATTGTGGACAACACGAACTACCAGCAGGCGCTGCTTGCTTTGCTGGGACCCAACGAGTTCCGTCGGGTATATCCGGATTTGGTGCAGTCCTCCAGTTTCCGCCGGTTGCCGAGAGCCTTGGCGATTCCGTTTGTGTTTGCGGACCTGACCTTTGACTGGGACCAGGCGGCGAAAGCGTTTGTCAGTAAGGGGAACATCGGCATGGCCGTCTGCGGCAAAAAGGAAGTGAACCGTTATGTTCCCGGAATGATTGAAATACAGAAGAAAAGCAACCGTACCATTTTGCAGATGTATTTCGAAGTGGAAGGGGAGTGGTTCTTCTTCCGCTATTACGGCACGTCCATGGAGGGGCTATCCTCCAACGACGATTTCAATAAGGCCATCAAGAACACCCCGCAGAAAAAGCGCGTGCTTTCTGCGGAAAAGGGAAAATCGGCCTACCAGTATAAAATCGCCTCTCTGGGAGTCAAGAAGAAATTCCTTGCCAAGCACGCTTGGGTTTCCCCGCAGGCGGCAGAAGAAGAGTAAAAATGAGGAAGTATATGAAACATTGGTTGTTGGTGTGCTTTTTCGCCCTGCCCTTTTTTCCTGCGCAGGCGCAGTTTGACCGCTATTTCAAGCCGCAGACACTCTGCATCCGGTATCTGCATACCGGGGATTTCAACCGCCAAAGTTATCGGTTGAAAGACTATGTTTTGCAGGGAACATGGGCGGGTTCCAGACAGCACCTGATAGATTCCTTCTCCTACGGCAGGCAGAAGGTGGAGGTGTGCGATGCGGCCACGGACAGCCTGCTTTATTCCTGTTCCTTCAACACGCTGTTTGACGAATATCGGACTACCGAGGCGGGCCGGGCCGGAAAACGGAAAGGTTTCAGGGAGTATGTGCGGATACCGATGCCAATTGTTCCGGTGAAAATCCGCTTTTATTCCAGAAATGCGCAGTTTGTGTATGAAAGGCAGTGGGAACTGCAGTTTGACCCGGAAAAAACAAAAATGCGGATAATAAGAGACCTAGTGCCATTCAGAAATCTTCATGTGGTGGCGGAACCGGCCAAAGCCTACGACATCCTGCTGGTGCCGGAGGGCTATGCCTTTGCGGACACTGCCAAGTGGCGCAAAGATGCGGAGCACTGCGCGGAGGCCATCCTGAACTGCTCGCCCTTCAAGGAGAACGCTTGGCGCATCAATATCCGTGCGTTGAAATGTTACTCCCAGGAATCGGGCGTTTCCAAGGAGGATGCCGGCA
>JAGAEQ010000004.1 GCA_017613015.1 Bacteroidales bacterium
ACCGCCTAACGACCCTGTTTCTTGAATCGGCAGAAATCCGTGTGAAGGAACGCCTCGACCTGACCATCAACTATTGGCGTCAGAATGTTGACAATCTGCTGCAATTCCAAAACAAGGATGTGCTTCGCAATGCTGGAAGTGTCTCCAACAAGGAAATGGAAGCCCATGTGTTGGCTGTTTACGAGCAGTTTGACCAACGCCGTAAGCAAGCCGATGCACAACTTGCCGACCAAATGGATGATGAGGAACTGAAACAGCTGGAACAGCAAATAGTGAATAGAAAATGAACGAATCAAACATGCAAAAACGAGTTACTATGAAAACAAAAAGACTTTACATTCTGTTTGTAATTCTGATGATGGCAGGAGGGGGTGCATTTAATAGTTGTAGTTCTATACAACCCACAACTGGAACTGAAAACTCTAATAGGATAGAAGGTATAAAAATAGATTGGTTAAATATTAAATGTTTTCAGACATTGGATAATGCATCTAATTATTCTGCATGTTTGGCTCAAGATGATGATTGGGACGATTACAATAAAAAATTGCTTAAGGCTTGTTTAGATGTTGTACTCTCTTATAATGCAATTCGATAGTAAATTATATAGTATATAAAGAATTAAAGATGTCCTTCATCAACGAAATATTGAACTACGACAGCCTCTCGATAGTCGGCATGCAGAAGAACACGGGGAAGACCGTCAGTCTGAACTATGTGCTTGATTGTTTGCCCATTGACAGGAAGCGGGTTGCCGTGACTTCGATTGGCATTGACGGGGAGACGACCGACCAGGTGACACGGACGCGGAAACCGGAGATTACCCTGCGCCAAGGAATGTATTTCGGCACTTCCGAGATGCACTACCGCCAGCGCAAGATTGTTTCGGAACTGATTGATGTTAGCGACGAACACACTTCCTTGGGCCGCGTGGTTACAGCTAAAGCCCTGACAGGAGGCAAGATTCTCCTGTCGGGACCTTCGTCGGCCAGCGGACTGAAACGCTGGATGAAAGACATGCGCCGTTTGGGCATCGATATGGTCATTATCGACGGGGCCTTGTCGCGCTTGAGCTTAGCCTCGCCCGCCGTGAGCCAGAGCATGATTTTGGCCACGGGTGCCGCCTATTCCACCAACATGAACACTTTGGTACAGCAGACCGCTTTCGTGGTGGAGCTAATCAACCTCGGCCTGACCGGTCAGGAGAATCTCCAACGGCTGATGCCCATAGAAAAAGGTGTCTGGTATACGGATTCGGAAGGTGCGCTGCATGAAATCCGGACCGTTTCCTCCCTGTCGCAGGAAATGCGTTTCGAGGGCATGGACGACTGTCGAATCTTGTACGTGGCGGGCGCTTTGGTGGACAGTTTTTTGGAAAAAGTGCGCAAAAACCCGAAACTGAAAACGGTGGAAATAGTGGTGCGCGATTTCACCAAACTATTTGTCACGCCGCAGCAGTACAGGATGTTTGTGAAGTCGGGAGGGAGCATCCGCGTGCTGCAAAAGAGCAAACTGATTGCCGTGACGGTGAACCCGACTTCACCGACGGGCTATGTGATGGATTCGGACAGGTTGTGCGGGCGGCTTTCGGAAGCCATACAACTGCCGGTTTATGATTTGATGAAAAACGGAGCATGCAACTGAGGGAAAACACGGAATCGCCTTGTGGTCTGCGCTATATGCTGGACCGTCTGGAACTGCAATCGGGCTATGCGCGGCGGTGGCTGCTGGACATGCCCATGATGCGGACAGGGGAGGAGATTGCCCGGGCTTACGCTACCCTGCGCCTGTTCTCTGATTTCATAGCGCGGGTGGACGCGCCTGTCCTGCAAACGCTGCAGTTCCGCCTGCAAGGTTTGAAGGACATCCGCACGACCCTCAGGAATTTGGAAAATCAGGCCGTGCTCGACGACATCGAACTCTTTGAGGTGAAACATTTGGCCATGCTCGCCGCCGATGTGGCGGAGCGGGTGCAAACCTGCGGCTTGGACCGGGCTGTGGCGATTCCCGATGTGAACGAGGTCATCGCCATCCTTGACCCCGACGGGCTGAAAATGGCGAGTTTTTATGTGTATGATTCCTATTGTCAGGAATTAAGGGATTTGCGTTCGCAAATGCGCCAACATCCCGAACGTCAGGAAAAATTGCTTTCGGAATGCGCTGAAATTGAAGAAGGTGTGCGCAGAGATTTGAGCAAACGCCTGCATCCTTTTGCGAAGGCCTTGGCGGAAGCCCAGACCGCGCTGGCGCAGATGGACGTAAATTTTGCGAAAGCATTGCAAATAAATCAGTTGGGTTTGTGTTTCCCGCAGATTGCGCGGGACGGCATCACCCGTTACGAGGCCATGTTCCATCCGCAGGTGAAGGAGACTTTGGAAGGGCGGAAGCAGCATTTTCAGCCCGTGAGCATTGCTTTTGGGAAGCGTCCCACCTTGGTTACAGGTGCCAATATGGGAGGCAAAACCGTGGTTTTAAAGGCCTTGGCTTTATGCCAATACCTCTTCCAGTACGGGTTCGGTATCCCGGCGGCGCAGGCGGACATCGCGTTGAAAGATGAAATTCATTTTTGCATAGGCGACGAGCAGTCCATTGAGAAGGGTTTGTCGTCCTTTGCCGCTGAAATGCAGCATATTGACGCTGTCATCAAGGCGTCACGCAAGCAGGTGCAGCTGCTTGCCTTGATTGACGAACCGGCACGCACCACCAATCCCACCGAAGGCACCGCTTTGGTTTCGGCTTTGGTGAAGGTGCTTCGTGGTGACAATGTGAGCCTTGTCATGACCACGCATTACGATATAGGGCTGACCGACGCCCGTTGCCTGCGGGTGAAGGGTTTCGAAAACGGTGCCATGAATTACGAACTCGTGGAGGTCCAAGACGGCGAAGTGCCGCACGAAGCGCTGCATATCGCCGAGAGTTTGGGAATTGATGCGGAATGGATTAGCGAGGCGAGGGAGATTTTAATTAGGGAGAATCCGCCACAATTAATTAATAACAAACAATAAATCAATCATTTAAACAACATACTGCAAATATGCAAAGCAAATTAGGACTTGATTTCAATAAAGTGGAATATGCCCGGGGGCTGGCGAAAAACATCGCGGAGGATGTGCAGGCCTTTGTGGAGCAATATACTACGGTGGCGGTGGAACGCACCTTGGCCCGCTTGATGGGGATAGACGGGGTGGATGAAAACGCCGTGCCGCTGCCCAATGTGGTGGTGGATGCCGTCAAGGACAAAGGGGTGTTGGGTGAAGGCGTGTTGTTTTTTATCGCCAACGCCATGATGCAGACCGGTTTGAATCCGCAGCAGATTGCCGAAAAGGTGGCTGCAGGCGAACTGGACATCACCAAGGTGGTCACGCGCGATCCGCAGCGGATTGCCGCCACCTTGCAGCTCGTCATTGACGAGAGCATGAACCGCATCCGTACCCGCCGCGCCCGTCGCGAACATTATTTGGAGACCATAGGCGAGGGTCCGAAACCGTATCTGTATATCATTGTGGCCACTGGAAACATCTACGAGGACGTGGTGCAGGCGCAGGCCGGTGCGCGTCAGGGGGCCGATGTCATTGCCGTGATACGCACCACAGGGCAGAGCCTCTTGGACTATGTGCCCTACGGCGCCACCACCGAGGGTTTCGGCGGCACCTTTGCCACGCAGGAGAATTTCCGCATCATGCGCAAAGCCTTGGACGAAGTGGGCGAGGAGCAGGGTCGGTATATCCGTTTATGTAACTATTGTTCAGGTCTTTGTATGCCTGAAATTGCCATCATGGGCGCGTTTGAAGGCTTGGATGTCATGCTGAACGACGCCCTATACGGCATACTGTTCCGCGACATTAACATGCAGCGCACCCTGATTGACCAGTACATGAGCCGTATTATCAACGGTTTTGCCGGTGTCATCATCAACACGGGGGAGGACAACTACCTGACCACCGCCGATGCCGTCGAGGCCGCCCATACGGTTTTGGCTTCTGACCTGATTAACGAGCAGTTGGCCCTGATGGCCGGTTTGAAGGAGGAGCAGATGGGGTTGGGTCACGCCTTCGAGATGGATCCTATGCTGGAGAACGGTTTCCTGCTGGAACTCGCCCAGGCGCAGATGACCCGGGAGATTTTCCCTAAGGCCACGCTGAAATACATGCCGCCCACTAAGTTTATGACCGGCAATATTTTCCGGGGACATATCCAGGATGCGCTTTTCAACATGATTGGCATCTGGACTCACCAGGGCATCCAATTGTTAGGCATGCCGACCGAGGCTATCCACACGCCTTTCATGAGCGACCGTTACCTCTCCATTGAAAATGCGAAGTATATCTTCAACAATATGAAAAGTATAGGGGAGGAAATGCAGTTTGTGGAAGGCGGCATCTGCCGGAACCGCGCCAAGGAAGTGCTTGACAACACGACCAAACTTTTGGAGGAGATTGTCAAGGAAGGCCTGTTCACCGCTTTGGAGAAAGGCATTTTTGGCGACGTGAAACGTCCGAAGAACGGTGGCAAGGGTTTGGCGGGTGTCACCATGAAAGGCGCAAACTACCTGAACCCCTTCGTGGAACTGATGAAAGGAAAAAGATAGCTATGGCTGCCGCCTGCGGCGGACAAAGAATGGGAATAAATTTTAATGATTTGATAATGTGATTTTTAATAAACAAAATAAAGGATGAGTGAGGGACTGTATTCGATGGAGGCTAAGGATTACGACAAAACCTTAGACCTGACCAAAATCAAGCCGTATGGCGACACCATGAACGACGGTAAGGTGCAGCTGAGCTTTACGCTGCCTGTGCCTTGCGGCGCCGAGGCGGTGGAGGCGGCCAAGCAGCTGCTGAAAAAAATGGGCTTGGAGAATCCGAGTGTGGTGTTTTACAAGGAGCTGACAGAGGGTTTCACCTTTTTCAACTGCTACGGCAGCTGTGTGCATACGGTCAATTATTCAGATATTTACGTGCCCAAGGTGGAGTCCAACGTGATGGACATGTACGAGACCGACAAATACATCAAGGAGAATATCGGACGCAAGATTGTCATTGTCGGGGCGAGCACTGGCACCGATGCGCATACGGTGGGTATTGATGCAGTGATGAACATGAAGGGCTATGCCGGGCATTACGGGCTGGAGCGTTATGAGATGATAGAGGCCTATAACCTTGGCAGCCAGGTTCCTAATGAGGAGTTTATCGCCAAGGGTCTGGAGCTGCATGCGGATGCGCTGCTGGTTTCGCAGACGGTGACACAGAAGGATGTGCATATCCAGAACATGACCCAGTTCATTGAGCTGATGGAGGCGGAAGGCTTGCGCGACAAGATGATTTGCTGTTGCGGCGGCGCCCGTGTCACCCACGAATTGGCCAAGGAGCTTGGTTTCGACGCGGGTTTTGGCATGAACACCTATGCCGACGATGTGGCGTCCTTCATCGCGCAGGAGATGGTGAAACGGGGAATGAAATGATTTTTTTAAGAAGACAGAAGTAAGAATAAACAAATAAATAATTCAACAATTAAACAAAACATCATGGATAAAAATGAAATGAGAGAAGTCATCGCGAAACGCGCGGCCAAGGAGTTGCACGACGGCGACGTGGTGAATTTAGGCATTGGCATACCGACGTTGATTCCCAATTATTTGCCGGAAGGCGTGTCGGTCACCTTGCAGACGGAGAACGGTGCGATGGGTATGGGCCCCACGCCCGAGGACGGCAAGGAGGACAAAAACCTGATTAACGCCGGTGGCGGCTACATCACGCTGCATCCGGGCGCTTGCACCTTCGATTCCGCCACTTCTTTCGCCATTATCCGTGGCGGCCATGTGAATGTGTCTTTCCTGGGCGCTTTGCAGGTGGACGAGAAAGGCAATCTGGCCAACTGGATTATTCCGGGCAAAATGGCTCCGGGCATGGGCGGCGCCATGGATTTGGTGGTCGGTGCCAAGCGGGTCATACTGACCATGGAACACACCCAGAAAGGGGCTCCGAAAATTCTGAAAGAGTGCACGCTGCCGCTTACGGCCGCCGGTCAGGTGAACATGATTATCACCGAAATGGGAGTCATGGACATCACGCCGGAAGGCATTGTGCTGCGGGAGATTCATCCGGAATTCACGGTGGAGCAGGTGCAGGCCGCGACGGAAGCCAGGCTCATCGTCGCTCCGGATTTGAAACCCATGGATATTTAAGCGCAACGCTATGGAATACCGTTTCTTGAAGACAGAGGAACGTGGTCCGGTGGCCCTGTTGAGCATCAGTGCCCCGAAGACGCTCAACGCCCTCAATTCCCAAATTGTCAGTGAGCTGGATCACTACTTGGACGCTTTCGACACCCAACGCCTGCGTTGCCTGATTGTGACCGGTGACGGGGAGAAGGCGTTTGTGGCGGGTGCGGACATCAGTGAGATGGCCGGGCTGGACGTGCCGCAGGGACGGGCTTTCGGTGCACGCGGCGCGGCCGTTTTCCGCAAGCTGGAGACCCTGCCCGTGCCTGTCATTGCGGCGGTCAACGGCTTTGCGCTCGGTGGCGGCTGCGAGTTGGCCATGGCATGTGACATCCGTATCTGCTCCGACAACGCCAAGTTCGGCCAACCGGAAGTGGGATTAGGCATCATCCCCGGTTTCAGCGGGACCGTGCGTCTGGCCAGGCTGGTGGGCATGGGAATGGCCAAACAGCTCATTTTCACCGGTAAAGTCATCCGTGCTGACGAAGCCCTGCGTATTGGTCTCGTCAATGCGGTGGTGGCGCAGGAGGAGCTGATGGACAAGGCTTTGGAAATCGCCAACCAGATTGCCGCCCAGGCGCCGCTTGCCGTGAAGGCCGCCAAGTCTTGCATCAACGCGGAGTACGACATGGACGCGGACGAAGCCATTCGCTACGAGAGCGGTGTTTTCGGCGACTGTTTCGCCACCGAGGACCAAAAGGAGGGGATGGCGGCCTTTTTGGAGAAGAGGCCTGCCGCATTTAAAGCCAAATAATATTGAATTTTAAATTTTTAAATAAAACGAACATGAAAATTTTTGTTATCGGAACCGGGACGATGGCCAAGGGCATTGTGAAGGCTTTTGCCGCCAAGATGCCGGTGGTCATGAAGAGCCGCACGCAAGCCAGCCTTGACAAGGCGATGGCTTCCATTTCCAAAGGATATGCCAAACTGGTGGAAAAAGGCAAAATCACACAAGATGCGATGGATGCCATGATGGCAAATATCACCACCACCACCGATTACGCTACCTTCGCCGATGCCGACCTCGTCATTGAGGCCGCCGTCGAAGAGATGCAAC
>JAGAEQ010000029.1 GCA_017613015.1 Bacteroidales bacterium
ATCGACGATGCCTACGGCGACCGTAATCTTCAGGCGGTCTGGCCGATGGAATAGTCCCGAGGGAGGGCGGCAAGCCGCCCTCCTTGTAAAATAAAACAATGTAGTAGCAATCAATAAAAAAAACAGCATGAAAAAAGTAAGTGTAATTCTCTTGTGTTTGTGTGCCTTGTGCGCGACCGTCAAGGCACAGCGTTTTTACGAAGGTTGGGAGACCTACAACCACAACATCAACTACAGCAAATGGACGGTGATGCACAAAGTGGCCATGCGCCCCCTCTGCGACGCCAATTCCAAAGGCTGGAACATCAATGTGGTGGGTAACACGGTGATAGGCTCTAACATCAGCGCCCCCACCGGTGGTGACACCAACAAGAATGTGGTGACCTTCTCCTGCGGAGCCGACCCCAACAAAGGCACCGACTCCTGGCTGATTTCCCCGAAAATCAAGAATGTGCAGGACGGAGACTACCTGAGTTTCTACATGGTGAACTTCTCGGGCAGTGAAAATGGCGGCCTTCAGGTGCTGATTTCCACCACCGGTACCGACACCACCACCTTCAAGGTGCTGGACGAGTTCCCCGAGTACCGTTCGACCAACTGGGCTTCGTACTCCTATTCCTTGGCCGACTATGTGGGACAGGACATCTACGTCGCTTTCCGCGCCCTTTTCCATCCGAAATCCACCTTTGAGTTTGGTAGCGTGTTCGGTCTTGACCAGATCCGGGTCGGTGATGTGACCGAGTACGACATGGAGTTTGTGGAGATGCTTTCTCCGGAAGTCCCCATGCAGAACATGGACACGGCCGTCCCCATGACCATCGTGGTGCGCAACCGTGGCCACAAAGTGGAGTCCTTTGACGTGTGGTACCTGAAATCCTCTGACATCACCAACTGGAGGGACCGTTACGCCTTTGCCCAGAATCTGAAGGTCAATAAGACCCTCAAAACTTTGGACACCATGCACATCACCTTCCCCAGAGGTTTGCATTTCCGTATAGGAAGCCGTGACACCCTGGTTGCCTGGGTGGACATTCCCAACGACCTGGACCGTAGCAACGACACCATGCCGCTGACCATCGCCGATAACGTCAAACCCGCCGGTGTGCCTTACGTCAACAGTTTCGACTCCGCAGCGGACATTTCCGGTATCCGCGTCTTCAACATCCGCAAGGACAAATCCACTTGGAGGGATGTCAAAACCGTGTTCTACTCCCGTAGGGGAGAAGGCTGCATGGAATATGCCGGCAACACTACCTACGACGCCAACGACTGGTTTTTCACCAAAATGATTTATTTCGGAGACGCCAAGGAATACGAATTGTCCTACTGGTACGCCACTTCCGACCCCAACCAACCCCAGAAAATCGTTTCCGCATGGTCCTACCAGCAGAAGTACCAGGCCCTGATGTGGGAGCTTAACTGGCATGAGAACATCGTCAATGAGGCCGGTGTGGAGGATCCCGACCACAACCGCGGATATGTTCAGGGTACCGCCCGTTTCCGGGTGGAGAAACCGGGCTACTATTACATTGGTTTCCATTGCACCAGCCCTGCCTCCACGGCCAAGGCCTATCTGGACGACATCGATGTGCATCTGGCTGTGGAAGTGGTGGAGCCTGCGGAAGACCGTTCGGTGTCCGTTTTCCCGAATCCCGCCCAGGACCAGCTGCATGTCGCGGCTGAAAACGCCTTGCAGCAGGTGGAGATTTACAACACCGTAGGTCAGCGGGTGTACAAACAGGCCGCTGCTGACAATCAGGTGGAAATCAGCACCCGCGCTTTCGCCAACGGGCTGTACCTGGTCAAAGTGTACACGGAAAAAGGCTATTCGACCAAGAAAATCAACATTGTTCATTAAACAGGCAAATGTTTAACCCAAAATAAAGAAAAATGCCATGAAAAAAATTAGTTTCAATGCTGTGCGTGATGGCCTTGTTAGCCATCAGCGCGCAGGCCCAGACGGGCAACCCCCAATTGGACAAGCTCTTCCGTGTGCTGTTCACCCAGCAGCGCGGTGCCCATGTGCAGAAAGCTGCCACGGACTCCCTGCTGACCTCCTATGCCATCCATGAGGCCAATCAGGAGCGCGACTACTTTACGCAAAGCCTGTACGAATACCAGGAAAACGCCTCCTACCTGCATACGTCCACCGACTACCAGTACCTGGTAAACGGACGTCTGATGGAAAGCGGCACTTTGGACGATCACGGGGACACCCTTGCCAAAACGGTGTATTCCTATGACGACAGCGCGAAAATCATGCAGATGGAAACCTATGTCTATGAAGAGCAGGATGCTGCGCTGGCAAACAGAACGGTTTTCTATGGTGTGAAAGACATCGCCGTGAACGTGGATATCTCTGTGGGCAGCTTCATTGACGGCTTGAACTTCTGCGACTCCATGCTGATGGTGATGTACGAAATGGACACTATGGAAATCAAGGGAGTGTACGCTTACGACAGCCTTTCCAAATATCCGAAAGGACTGACCATCAATATGGAATATTTCTTTATAGAAGTGGCCATCATGATTGATTTCACCTACACCGACACCCTGCTCACTGCCGTCAAGGCCTCCATGTTGATGTCCGCATTCCCCGGGCCGATGGATGTGATGACCTACGCTTTCACTTACAATGAAAAAGGACAGGTTTTGGTGTCGGAGATGACGCTTTTGCCGAACGACTACAATGTGGATTTGGAGTCTTTGGTGGGTGGCAGCAACAAAACGGTGTATACCTACCGCAACGACAAAACCCATTCCATATCCTACTATTCCTACGACAATTCCGATACGGTTAACGGCCCCAAATATGAGTTGGACACCCGTGAGTACTACACCTATCAGGCCAACGGGGATGTGGACACGGTCTACACCTACAGCTTCGGAGAACTTGGCGCCGGCGTGGGGGACATTGCCACACTGAAAGTCCGCATCAGCCCGAACCCTGTGAAGGACATGCTGTATGTGAGCGGTTTAGAAGCCGAAACGGAAGTGGGGATTTACTCCGCTGAGGGCAAAAAACTGATGCAAACCCGTGTGCAGGAAGGCGAAAGCTCGATTTCGACTCAAGAGCTTCCCAAGGGTGTGTATTTCATTCGTTTACAAAACCAGTACGGAAATTCCGTCAAACAGGTGGTGAAACAATAAAACCTATACTATGGCTATCGAACTGATAGGAAAACTGATACAACTGCTTCCGCCGCAAAGCGGAACAAGCCAGCGCGGCAATTGGAGCAAACAAGAGTTTGTCATAGAGACCAGCGAGCAGTATCCGAAAAAAGTCTGTATTTCCGCATGGAACGACAATGCGTCCAAAGTGGCGCAGATTCCGGTGGGCACTCCCGTCAAGGTGGCGGTGAACATCGAATCCCGCGAGTACAACGGCAAATGGTACACCGATGTGCGCATGTGGAACATACAGGTGGAGAACGCTTCGGTGGCGGATCCCGTGTATACGGGAACACAGTATTCCGACATGCCTCCCCAAGAGCCGCAGTCTTTCGCCACACAACCGGAAGGCCCTGTCATCGCTGATTCCACACCGGAAGACGACCTTCCGTTCTAGTGGGTGAGGCCTCAGAAAAAGAGCGGTGTGCAAACGCCGCTCTTTTTTTATACTAAAATGCCGCTTGCCGCGTTATTTATTTTTTATAAAACATCTGCTCATGCGAATCATGCGAAACCTCTGTTTGATTTCCGTCTGCCTGCTCGGCTTTTTCTCCGGCCTGCAAGCCGTTCCTGTTCATCCGGATTTTCAGGCGGCAAATGAAGCCTATCGTCAGAAAGACTACGCGCAGGCCGTCCTGTTGTACACCCGCTTGGCGGAGGCCGGTTACCGGGACGCGGACCTGTATTACAATTTGGGAAACGCCTGCTACCGCCAGAACGACCTTGGACAGGCCTTGCTGTGGTATGAAAGGGCCTTGCGTCTCTGTCCGCACGATGCCGACATTCGGGCGAACATCGCCTTTGTCAATGCCCAGACCGTGGACCAGATGGAGGCGCTGCCGGAGCTTTTCTTCAAACGCTGGTTCCGTTGGCTGCGGGATCTCGGATCTGTCACGGCCTGGAGCATCGTTTCGCTGCTGTGCAGCCTGCTGCTGTTCGCTTCCGTCACCTTGCTGCTGCTTTCCGGCGACGTGAAACGCCGCATCCGCTGCCTGATTGCCGCCACCTGTTTCACCCTTTGCCTGGGTGTGAGCATGGGGTTGGCTTTCTCCCAGAAACACGCCCAAGAGCGCACGGATGAAGCCATTGTCACCGCCTATTCCGTGACGGTCAAAAGCATGCCGGACGCCTCCGGAACGGATTTGTTCACGGTGCATGAAGGCATGAAGGTGCGCCTCACCGATGCGGTGGGGGCGTGGGTGGAGGTCCTTTTCCCGAACGGGAGCAAGGGCTGGGTGGAAAAACGGCAGTTAAGCGTCATCTGATGGGCAGGAGTTTCATGGGATATGCGCGGCCCGTGCTGATTGCGGGCCCTTGTGCCGCCGAATCGGAAGCCTTGTTGTGGGAGACCGCCAAGGCCTTGAAAGCCGGTGGAAAAGTCTCTTTGTTCCGTTGTGGCGTGTGGAAGGTGCGTTCCATGCCCGGCACTTTTGAAGGGATGGGGGAGGCCGCCATGCCTGTCTTGCAGCGCATTCAGCAAGAATTGTCGCTGCCGGTCTGCGTGGAGGCAGCGACACCGGCACAGGTGGAGTCTGTGCTGCGCCACGACCTGTCCGCCTGCTGGGTGGGGGCCAGAACCTTGGTGAACCCCAAGCAGGTGGCGGAAATCGCCGAAGCCGCCCGGGGAACGGGCCTGCCGTTTCTGCTGAAAAACCCCTTGGTGCCCGATTTGAAGCTGTGGGAGGGCGCGTTTGAGCGTTTCGTCCAGGCCGGGCTGCACGAATTGGCCGCCGTGTACCGGGGCTTCGCCTCCGAGGATGCGGCGCCTTACCGCAACCGTCCCTTGTGGCATTTGGCCATCGAGTGGAAGCGCAGGCATCCGGATTTGCCGCTGCTTTGCGACCCCAGCCATTTGGCCGGGCATCGTGAGTGGTTGCAGGAAGTGGCCCAGAAGGCCCTTTACTTGGATGTGGACGGCCTGATGGTGGAAGTGCACGCCGCGCCTGAAAAAGCCTTGAGCGACGCCGCCCAACAAATAGCCCCCGAATCTTTTTATCAGCTGCTTTCGGCTTTGCGCTTCCCGAACCGGACGGAAGCCAACGATGCCTTGAACGCCTGCCGGACCTCCATTGACGAATTGGATGCCGCCCTTTTGGGGCTGCTGTCGCGCCGCATGGAGATTTCCCGCCAAATCGCCCGTATCAAGCGGGAAAAGCAGATGCCGCTGCTACAGACCAGACGCTGGCAGACCGTGCTGGACAACGCGCTTCGCAAGGCGGAAGCCCTGCAATTGGATGAGGATTTTGTCCGGGACGTGATGAACCGCATTCACGAGGCTTCCATTGAAGCGCAGGAAAAAAGCCTTTAGCGGTAGGCAATACTGTTCAGCTCGAATTCCCGCAGCGCTTCCCCGCAGCGCACTTGAAGCAGCCCTTTTTCAGAAACCCCGGTGATCATGCCTTGGAAGCATTCGCCCGTTGTCGTATCCTGATAGGCGGCCGTCTCCTGTTTGCGGTACAGCCGTTGAAGGTAGTCCGCGTGCAGGTTTGCCGCTTCCTGCCGTTTGCGTTGCAGCAGGCAGTCCCGTATACCCAAGGCACAATCTTCTATGGTCAAGTCGTTTCCCTTTTCCAGCAGGACGGAAGTGGGGTTGGGCAGCGTTTCCGGAAAAAGCGTCTGCCTCACGTTCAGTCCGATGCCGAGAATGCTGTAGGCGATTTCCGCCCCCGACCAATGGTGCTCTATCAGTATGCCCGCGATTTTTTTCGTCCCGATGTAGATGTCGTTGGGCCATTTGATGCGCACAACTGACAATCCGGCATGTTTTTCCAAAAAATCTGCCACGGCCAGCGAAAACCACTCCGTAATCCGGAATTGCGCCTCCACCGCCAATTGGGGATGGAGTAGTATACTCATTAACAGATTTTTGCCTTTTTCACTAACCCAAGTGTTCCGCTGACGGCCGCGTCCTGCCGTCTGGTAGTCGCACCAAACCAGGCTCCCTTCCGGCAGAGGTGGCGTTTTGGCATGATTTTGCGATTCCATGCACGCTGCCAGCCAGGTGTTGGTGGATGTCAGTTCCTGAAAATGAAAGGTCGGCGCCATATCCTGAATCATTCGTGATAACAAGGCAAAAGTAGTGTAAAAAGGTATTGAAAGAAAGCGTATTTTTGCAAAAAAACAAATTTATGCCGAAAACTTCGAAAAAAGTTGTAAATCAAGCGTATAAAATCAGTGACGCGGACACCTTGGCTGCCATCGTCGTGGAAGCCCTGCAAGAAATCAAAGGCCGGGACATCACCGAAATCCGATTCGGGGAGTCGGTGGAGCATCCGCTTTTCGACGCCTTCATTCTCTGTTCGGCCACTTCCAATGTGCAGGCCGAGGCCTTGTGTGACAACGTGCAGCGTCGCGTGTACGAGAAACTGCATCTGGAGCCTTCCCACTACGAGGGGAGAAACGAGGCGCAATGGATACTGATTGACTATTTCAATGTGCTGGTGCACATATTTTTGGAAGACAAACGCCAATTCTACAATCTGGAAGGGCTTTGGAACGACGCCGAAATCCGGCACTGTGAAGAGCCTGTACAAACTGTTCAAACCCATTAACATCTAATATAAATCACCTCCTATGAGCCAGAAAACGTCCCGGAAAGCACAACCTCCCGTGAATAACAATCCCCAAAAGAAAAAAGGAGGCTTCAACTTCTATTGGTTTTACGGCATTGTGGCCTTGGGTATTCTTTTGGTTGGCATGTTCGGCATGGAGCAGGGCCCCAAAAAAATAGGATCTGACCGTCTGAACAAGATGGTGCGCGATCATGCCATTGAAAAAATCGTGATTGTCAAGCAGAAAGAGGAGGCCCGCATCTTCTTGAACAGCAATGCGGTAAATTTGGACTCCGATTATGTGAAAGCCTTCGAAATCAATAAGAACGGTCCGCATTATGTGATTGAAATCACCGAATCCGCCGATTTCAAGCAGGATGTGAGGGATATGGAAATGCGTGCATACCGGAAGGATACCATTGGTATGGATGCGGAGGCGAAAGCCGCGTATGAAGAAAATTTCACGCCGGTCAATATCAGTGTGGACAATACCAAGAACTGGGGCTCTGGCTTGATAATCTGGCTGTTCCCCATGTTGCTCATTTTCCTGTTCTTCTTCCTTTCCACCCGCAGCATGACCCGTGGGGCGGGCGGACAGTTTTTCAACATCGGCCGCTCCAAGGCCCAGTTGTATGACAAGGACAACCAGCCTTCCGTCACCTTTCAGGATGTGGCCGGTTTGGAGGGAGCCAAGGAGGAAGTGGTGGAGATTGTGGATTTTCTGAAAAATCCGAAGAAATACACCGCTTTGGGCGGAAAAATTCCGAAAGGGGCTTTGCTCGTAGGTCCTCCGGGGACAGGTAAAACCTTGTTGGCCAGAGCTGTTGCGGGCGAAGCCAAGGTGCCGTTCTTCTCCCTTTCCGGATCAGATTTTGTGGAAATGTTTGTCGGCGTGGGCGCTTCCCGGGTCCGGGATTTGTTCAAAATGGCCAAGGAGAAAGCTCCCTGCATCATTTTCATTGACGAAATCGACGCCATAGGGCGGGCGAGGGGACGCAATGCAATTTCCGGCGCCAACGACGAAAGGGAGAACACTCTCAACCAGTTGCTGACGGAAATGGACGGTTTTTCCACCAATGCGGGCGTGATTATCCTGGCCGCCACCAACCGTGCCGACATTTTGGACAGCGCCTTGCTGCGTGCGGGCCGTTTCGACCGCCAGATTCATGTGGAGCTGCCGGATGTGGAGGAGCGCAAAGCCATTTTCGGAGTGCATATCCGTCCCTTGAAACTCTCCAAGGATGTGGATATTGAGGCTTTTTCCAAGCAAACCCCCGGCTTTTCCGGCGCCGACATCGCCAATGTGTGCAACGAGGCCGCTCTGATTGCCGCCCGCAACAACAAAAAGGAAATCGAAAAGAGTGACTTCCTGGCCGCCATCGACCGCATCATCGGCGGATTGGAGCGGCGGAGCAAAATCATTTCGCCGGAGGAGAAACGTGTCATCGCCTACCACGAGGCCGGACACGCCATTGTCAGCTGGATGCTGCGCTATGCTTCCCCCTTGGTGAAAGTGACCATAGTGCCGCGCGGAAAATCCTTAGGCGCAGCCTGGTACATGCCGGAGGAGCGTCAGATTGTCAATACAGACCAGATGATGGACGAAATCGCCGCCACGCTGGGCGGACGGGCTGCGGAAGAAGTGGTGTTTGGCAAGATTTCCACCGGAGCGCTCAACGATTTGGAAAAAGTGACCAAACAGGCCTACGCCATGGTAAAATACTACGGCCTGAACGCCAAAATCGGCAACCTGAGCTATTTTGACTCCACTGGTCAGAGCGAATACGCGTTCACCCATCCCTATAGCGAAAAAACGGCCCAGAGCATCGACGAGGAAGTGCGCAAATTGGTGGAAAAAGCCTACGGGAACGCCACCGAGATTCTGAAAGCGCATCAGGAACAGCTGTCGCAACTGGCGGAGCTGCTACTGGAGCATGAGGTCATCTTCAGCGAGGATGTGGAGCGCATTTGCGGCCCACGTCCGTTGTAAGTTTTTTTTGCTTATTTTTTAAGGTGTTTTCCCAAGGAGAACAGCAAATCCGTGAACAGCATTTTGGTGTTGGCGTTGGCCTCCACCTGTTTCACGGCTGTGTTTAGCAGGGTGTAGAAGGGGGAAATGTTGTCCTCCCGTATAAAAACCTTGAATTTGGAAATCCATTCGTTCTCTGACGGCGAAGTGGGGGCAAGGCGTTCCAAAGGAATGTTCTGCATCACGCATTTGCGCACCATCACCAAGGCATAGCGCAAAAACTGTTTCTGCCCTTCCCGTCCAAAGGATTCCATGCGGCTGACCCATTGCAGCGCCTGACTGAAGTCGAACACCTTCACGGGATGGTACAAGGCGTAGGCGTAGCGCATCATCTCCTGAAAAGCGGAAAACCATTGCAGCTTGTCCTCCGCCTGGTTTTCGTAGTGCAAGGCCTCTATCAGGTTGTTTTCCACCGTCGCGGCGATACGGAGGGCCGCACTGGGCTCGCAGTGTTTCTCCTTTTGCAGGATTTCCGCCAGCTCCTGGGTGTTGAACCGCCGCACTTTGACCAACTGGCTGCGGGAAACGATGGTGTTCAGCACCTGGTCGTGGTTTTCCGTAATCAGCAGGAAGAGGGTTTTCCCGTCCGGTTCCTCCAAGGTCTTGAGCAGCTTGGGGGCAATTTGCGGGTTCAGTTTCTCCACCATCCAAAGGATGAACACTTTATATTCCGCCTCATAGGCTTTCAGGGCGGTCTGCGGCAACAGCAGATCCATGTCCTCTTTGTTCAGCATGCCCTGCTTGTTCTCCATGCCGATGCGCTGGTACCAGTCGTGGAGGGAGAACAGCCCTTTCGTCTCCTGAATCAGGCTGCGCCACTCGGTGTAATAGGTGTAGGACGAGCTGTCCTTTCCTGCCGAATGCGGAAAATAGCAATGCAGGTCGGGATGGGCCAACTGCTGGAACTGTACGCAGGAGGGGCAGACCCCGCAGGAATCCGTTTCCGTCCGGTCCGGACAGTTGATGTATTGGGCGTAGGCCAAGGCTAATCCCAAGGTGTGGCAGCCTTCCATGCCGTAGAACAGCTGGGCATGGCTGACCCTCCCGCTGCTGACGGCACGGCGCAGTTGCGATTTAACCTCTTCGGGGGCAAGCACTTCGGAAAACAGCATGGGATTAGCGACTGATTACATCCTTCACCACCGCAATCAGCTGCTCCTCCATACGGGCGCCCGCCTCCAGAATGTCCTCGTGGGTGTCCGTAGCAGCATGCAGGGGGTTGAACACATTGGTAATGACGGAAAGGCCAAGGCATTTCATGCCGGAATGCCGGCAGACAATGGCTTCCGGAACGGTGGACATGCCCACGCAGTCGGCGCCGAGCAGGCGGTACATTTGGTATTCGGCCGGGGTTTCGAGGGTGGGGCCTTGCACCCCGATGTACACGCCCCGGTGGCAGCGCAGTCCGTGCGCCTTGGCCGCGGCTTCGGCTTTGTCCAGCAGCACGGGGTCATACACTTCGCCCATGTTGGGGAAGCGGGGGCCGAGGCTGTCCTCGTTTTTTCCGCGCAGCGGGTGTTCCGGGAAGAAATTGATGTGGTCGCGCAGCAGCATGAGGTCTCCGACACGGTAGTCCGGATTCATGCCACCGGAGGCATTGGAGAGAATAACGGTCTCCACGCCAAGGGCTTTCATTACGCGGATAGGGAAGGTCACCTGCTGCATGCTGTAGCCCTCGTAAAAATGGAAACGTCCCTGCATGACCATGATTTCCTGTCCGTTCAGTTTTCCGAACACCAGGTTTCCGGCATGACCGGCCACCGTGGACACGGGAAAATGCGGTATGGCCGCGTAAGGGATGCGGCAATCCTCCTGAATGTGATGCACAAAACCGTTCAGTCCGCTTCCCAGCACAATGGCGGTACGGGCCTGCGGATGTGCGGCTTCTTCAATGTATTGCTTGGCTTCTTGAATCTTTTTCAACATAGTTCCGGATGAATTGATGGAAGGCCTCCTTGTATTTATGGTAGAACTCCACCTTGATGGGCAAGGTGTAGACGGGCATGTCCTTCAACAGGGGACGCAGCTTGTCGTTGTCCAAGCGCATGGCGTCCTTTTCCGTGACAATCACCGCTTTGTAGGGGGAGATGGAGCGTCCGAGGTATTGCTTTGCCTTGCGGATGTCCTCCGGTGTGAAGTTGTGGTGGTCGCGGAAGGTCAGCTGCTGGAATTCCGTGTGCCGCTCTTTCAGGTAGCTGATCAGGGGCTGCGGGTTCGCAATGGCGGTCAGAAGCACCACGCTTTTCAGCTCGAACGTCTGTTGCCGCGCGGCCTGGTTGAAGGGAACAATGGGCAGGAAACGCATGTGGGAGAAAAAAATCTGCTGATGCGCTTGCGGCTTGATTTTCCGGATAATGCTGCGCTCGTGCATGCGAGAGAGCACGGAAGGCCCCTTGGTGACGATGATGGCATCGGCCTCGGAGGCGGCTCGGACACTTTCCCTCAGGTTGCCCCAGGGAAACACACGGTCGTCGGTGTACAGGCGGCTGTATTCCGTCAGCAGTATGTTGAGCCCGGCTTTCAGCTGAAGGTACTGGTAGGCGTCGTCCATGAGGATGATTTCCGTTTCCGGCAGCGTGCGGCGGATATGGGCGATGCCTTCCACCCGGTTTTCGTCCACCGCCACGGGGATGGACGGGTATTTCCGATGGATTTGCAGGGGTTCGTCCCCAATGGTCTGGCTGTTGGACTGGTGGTCCGCGAAACGGAAGCCCTTGGTGGCGCGTCCGTAGCCCCTGCTGATGACCGCCAGCACGTGCTCATCGCGCAGCAGTTCAATCAGGTACTCTATGTGCGGGGTTTTTCCGCTGCCGCCGACAGTCAGGTTGCCCACATTGATGACGGGGAAAGGGTAGCGCATACGCCGGATACCGCCCTTACGGTTGTAAAAGGCGCGCCGAATTCGCATAAAAACGGCCCAAAATCCGGCGAGAATCACCCCAAATGAGTTGCGAAGAAACAGCAATCTATTGAATTACAATTAAATGACAAATTAAAAATAAATATGTAATCTGGCTGCTAATATACGTATTTTCTTATTATTTTTGTTCAGTTTTTAAGAAATAATTTTATGCTTATAAAAGAGGTAATTGCGTACATGGAGGAGCTGGCCCCGCTTCCCTTGCAGGAAAGCTACGACAACGCCGGCCTGCAGATAGGGGATGCCCTGCAAACGTTTTCCGGAGGGCTTGTCTGTTTGGATGTTTCCATGGAGGTGCTGCAAGAGGCGGTGGCTTCGGGCGCCAATCTGGTGATTTCCCATCATCCGGTATTGTTTCATCCGCTGCGTCAGGTCAGTACGGAGACGCTGGCGGGCGAAGTGGTGATGTATGCGGTGCGCCACAATCTGGTGGTGTATTCCGCCCACACCAATCTGGACAACGCCCGGGACGGCATGAACGCCTGCCTCGGGAGGCTGCTGCATCTGGAAAACCTGCGGGTGCTGCTTCCCAATCCCCGGTGGGAGCATGCGGGAAGCGGCGCGATAGGGGAACTTCCCGACCCCATGACGGAGGGGGAGTTTTTGGCCATGGTCAAGCGGGAGCTGGGGGCGGAATCCCTGCGGCACAGCCGTTTGGACGGGCGAAGTGTACGTCGGGTCGCCTTGTGCGGAGGGGCGGGGGCTTTTCTGCTGCCCGAAGCCTTGCGTCAGGAGGCCGATGCCTTTGTGGTCGGAGAAGTTCATTATCACGACTTTGTCGATTTTCAGGGACGTGTTTTAATGGTGGAAACCGGACATTATGAAAGCGAATGCGTCATAAAATCCGATTTAGTGGCGAAACTTAATCGGAAATTTAGTAATTTTGCAGCTTCGAAAAAGGAGAAAACGCCTTATCAACATTTGTAAAAGTTTGGATATATGCAATCAAAGGAAAACCAAGAACAACAGGAAGTCCAGTCGGTAGAAAACAGCCTGGTCGCGTTGCGCAAGCTGCAAATCATTCATTCCAAAATCGATAAAATCCGCACCTATCGCGGCGAACTCCCCCTGGAAGTGCGGGATCTGGAAGCCGCCTGCGAAGGGATAGAGACCCGGATAAACAAAATCAATGACATCATCGCGGATTTTCAGGGCAAAATCGCTGAAAGGGAGACCATCAGCAAAAACGCAAGCGCCGCCATCGCCAGATACAAGGAGCAGATTGACAACGTGCGCAATAACCGGGAATACGACGCCCTGAACAAGGAAATCGAATACCAGTCGCTGGAAATCGAACTGAGCAACAAGCGCATTGACGAATACCGGCATTCCATCGAGAGCAAGGAGGAGGAAATCGCCTCCTGCAAGGCCGAACTGGAGACCATGAGCGAAGAGCTCAAGACCAAAAAGGCCGAACTGGACGGCATCATCGCCGAAACCGAAAAGGAGGAGACCCGCCTGCTGGAGAATGTGGAGAAATACGAAATCGCGGTCGAGCCGAGGCTGCTGGTCGCCTTCAAGCGCATACGGAACAACATGCGCAACGGGCTTGCCGTTGTGAAGATAGAACGGGACGCCTGCGGAGGCTGTTTCAGCAAAATCTCCCCGCAGCGGCAGCTGGACATTCGTATTCACAAGAAAATCATCGTTTGCGAATTCTGCGGACGCATCCTGATTGACGACGACATTGCGGACAAAGCCAACCAGGAAATGCAGGATTTGGGCTAAACCCTTGTCTTTTTGCGGAAAATGAAAAAGATTGTTTTTACCCTTTCTGTGTTAGCCGTACTGGCGACAGCCTGCGGAACCTTGAAGCAGCTTTCCCAGATCACCAACCTGAAAAACTGCAACTTTTCCCTGAAATCGGTGGAAAGCGTGCAAGTGGCGGGCATCAATGTGAAGAACCTGAAAAGCCTGACTGCAACCGATTTGGTCAATCTGGCCGCCTGCCTTTCCGCGAAAAAGCTGCCGGTATCCTTAGGGGTTTCGGTAGGCGTGGAGAATCCGGGCACGGAAGCGGCCGCCCTCACCCGTATGGAATGGGTGTGCACGGTGGACGACAAGGCCTTAGCCAACGGCATTGTCAATGAAAAACACACCATTCCCGCCCAGAGTATGGTTTCCGTCCCTTTGCGGGTGAACATGGACGCCTATGAACTGTTTTCCTCCACCGGAGTGGACGCGGTCAAGGCTTTCATTCAGAGTTTCTCCGCAGAGACCGACAACAGCCTGTCCTCACGGGTGGCGGTCAAGGTGAAACCCACCCTTACCTTGGGTTCGGCCACAATCACCTTCCCTAATTACATCACCTTGCTATCCAATAAGTAGTCATGCCTTTTGTATTTGAATGCATCAAACCGGTGCTCAGACCGGATTACAAAGTGGCCGTGCTGGGAGGTGGCAGCTGGGCGACCGCTATCGTGAAAATATTGTCCACCAACCTGAAACGGGTATACTGGTGGGTGAGGGAGCCGGAAATTGTGGAAGGCATCCGCCAATTCGGGCACAATCCCCTGTATATGAACGAGACACAGCTGAACCACAAGCGTATCAGCGTCTCCAACCGTCTGGCGCAGACCGTTAAAAAAGCGGACGTGGTGGTAGTGGCCATCCCTTCGGCCTACATGCACACCTCTTTGTCCGTGTTGCCTGAAAACGCCTTCGACGGCAAGTTCGTGGTTTCCGCGACCAAGGGACTGCTTCCGGAGCACACGCTTTCCGTTTCCGACTATTTCCAGCAGTTCTTTCATGTGGACGCGCAGCGCATGGGCATAATCATGGGGCCTTCCCATGCGGAGGAGATTGCCCGTGAGCGCCTTACCTACCTGACTTCCGCTTCCGCCAACCCCGCGCTGGCAGAGGATGTGGCCAACCTCTTCCGTTGCCGCTACGTGGTGGTGAACCTCTCGGACGACATGAAGGGGATAGAGTTCTGCGTGGTTTTGAAAAACATTTACGCCCTGGCGGCCGGCATTTTCCGTGGCCTCGGGGCGGGGGACAACCTTTTGGCCTTGTTTAACGCCAACTGCTACAGGGAAATGACGCAGTATTTGCAGACAGCTTTCCCGAAAGCGGACCGGGTGTACGCCCTTTCCCCGTATTTGGGTGATTTTCTGGTCACCACCTATTCCCAATACAGCCGCAACCGCAATTTCGGATACATGGTCGGGAAGGGCTATTCCGTGCAAACCATTCTGATGGAGATGAAAATGGTCGCGGAAGGCTATACGGCTGTCGCCAACGCCTATACCTACAACGAGGAGCATAACAAACTGAACCTGCCCATACTGACAGCCACCTATAAAATATTGTACGAAAAAGTGCCGGTACGGACGAGCATTCACCGTTTGCTGGACCAATTGAAATAAAAAAAGAACAACAACATGATGAAGAGAATGACCTTCCGCCTGCTTCTGGCGGTTTCGATTTTTGGCTGTTTCCAGGCCAACGCACAGGAAATTAAGGATATCGCCCTGACTTCCTACAAACAGAGCACCAAAGTGGACACCTCGGTCAAGGAGACCTTCTGGTCCTACGGCGGCGTCACGCTGCTGACCTTTGCACAGGACTACACCCTGAACTGGGCCGCCGGTGGCGATCCCGCTCTCAGCCTGAAAGGGACCGGCAACTATTTCCTGAAATACAGCAAACAGCGGCTGACTTGGGACAACACCCTGAACATCGACTACGGCATGCAGCGCAACCTGGAGACCCAAGTCAACACCAAAACAACGGACAATGTGGAGCTTGCCTCCAATTTGGGCTACCGTTTGGGCGGCAACTGGAACGGCGCCGCCTTGGTCAAGATGCAGACCCAGTTGTCGGACGGTTACACCAACGAAGAGATTTCCTCCTCCTTCATGACCCCCGGCTACCTGATCACCTCCATCGGTATGGACTACAAAAAACAGGACTGGTCCATCTTCATTTCGCCCATCACCGGCAAAACCACCTTCAAAACCGACCGCCGTTTCTTAGACGGGAACTATTTTGCGGTCAAGGAAGGGGAGAGCTATTTCGCCGCATTCGGCGGATTCGCCCGCTTCACCCTCCAAAAGGACATTATTCCGACCATCAACGTGTACTCCAAACTGGAACTCTTCTCGGATTATTTCAACGATCCGGAAAAAGTGGATGTCAATATGGAGATGCGCTGGATTTTCAAGCTGACCAACTGGCTGTCGTTTAGTATTTTCGCGGCGGCTGTCTACGATTACGACGTGCGCTTCAACCGTTATGCGCCGGATGGTGTGACCCCCTTGGTCGATGCGGAGGGCAACAACCTGACCACCGACCACTTGCAGTTCAAGGAGAATTTCGGCCTGTCCCTGACGCACAAGTTCTCCCACAAGGCGGAACGCGCCAAAAACTAAGGCTACAGCTTGTTGAAAATCTGCAGGATATTGTCCGCATAGGTCTTGGAGACCGGAATTTCCGGAATGTTCTTCTCGTCCAGCTCTAAGAAAAGCCCATCTTTGCTTTTCTTCAGTATCTTGATTTTCTGCGTATTGATGATGTAGGAGCGGTGGCAGCGGATCAGCTGACGCTCCGTGAACAGCTGTTCGATGTTCTTCAAGGTGTTCCGCAGGAGGAAAACGCAGACTTCCCCTTTGTTCAGGTAGTGGATTTTCACGTAATTGTCCGCCGCTTCAAGGTAGAGCAGGGCATCCGGATGCACCGACAGCTTCAGTTCGTCCTTTTCGTCCTTGAAATGCATGAGCGGCAACACTTCTTCGGGGGCTTTCCCCGTTTCCCCGCCAAGGTTCGGACGCTGCACGCTGGCCAAGGCCGCACTGAGCGCATCCGCTTCCTCTTCCTTGTTTTTCAGCGCGAAATACAAATGGGCGATGGCGTAGGGGATGCAGAGAATGAGCGCGGTAATCAGGTAGATGCGGGGGTAGAGGGTGAAATAGGCGTTGTAGTTCACCTTTTTGGTCACCAGCCAGGTGAAGAGGGTGACGGCAAAGGCGATGGCCGCAAATTCTAAAAAAATCCACATCATGAAGTTCAGTATGCTCACCGCTTTCCGCTTGGCCACAAAGTGCAGGCTCATTCGGCTGATGGTCAGAGTGGCCATGCCAATCAGCACCATCAGAATCACATAGAACACGAATTTGTCGATGTTGGCGCCCACCGCCATCCATCCGGTGGATTCGAAAGGATGGTACACCACGATGAAAATCAGTGCATATAGGCTGACAAAAACCAGAAAATGCACCGTGTTGCGCAAATCCGTGATATAGTTTGGCACGTATCGTTTCATTTTTATCCCAGCATTGAAAGTGCAAAAGTAGACAAAAAAGAAATACGTTTCCCCGCTTGCAATTTTCGCCCCATATGTTTTTATTTCGCCCTCCACAGAGCATTTTCACCCGCAAAGGCGCCCCTTCGAACCATTTTTTCGTCCCAGTTCAGGAAAAAGCGTTTTCTTTGCGCTTCGAAAAAATACAATTTTTTTTATGGAAATAAGGAGATTATTTGACATTTTGGAGCACTACAAGGCCAACAAGCCCGATCAGGCGGTGGCCCTGGCGATGAAAAACGACAACGGAGAGTGGATCAAGTACAGCCTGGCGGACTACTGCCATTATACGGACATGGCCGCCTACGCATTGATAGAATTGGGCATAGGCCCCAAGGACAAGGTGGCCATCATCAGCACCAACCGTCCGGAATGGAACATGATGGACATGGCCGTGATGAAAATCGGCGCCATCACCGTGCCGGTCTACCCCAACATCACGGAGGCCGACTACCTTTACATACTGCGCCACTGCGAAGCCAAGCTGCTGTTGATTGAAGGGGCGGAAGTGATGCGCAAAATCGAGCACATTCTGCCGGAGCTTCCGGACGTGAAATACGTATATACCTTTAAGGACAGGGGACATTTCCCTTACTGGGACCAGTTCATCCGCTTAGGGGAGGAGCATCCCCATCCGGAGGAGCTGACCATTCGGGCGGCGGAAGTGCGTCCGGAACAGTGCAGCACCATTATGTACACTTCGGGCACCACCGGCAAGCCGAAAGGGGTCATGCTGTCCCACAGCAACATTGTGAACCAGCTGCTTCACCTTTACCACATCATCGCCGACTGGTCTCACACCGCCTTGAGCTTCCTGCCGCTTTGCCACGCTTACGAGCGCATGTTGGTTTTCCTGTACCAGTACCGGGGACTTTCCGTGTATTACGCACGGAATCTGGGAACCATCGGAGAGGACATACGCACGGTGCATCCGAGCATGATGTCCACGGTGCCGCTGATGCTGGAGAAAATGTACGACAAAATCTACCAGAGCGGCAAGCAGCAGCATGGCTTGGCCAAATGGATTTTCTACCGTTCCATACGTCTGGCCTGCCGCTACCACATTGAAAAAAGCGACCGGACTTTGATTTACCGCCTCCGGCATCGCATGGCGGACCGTTTGGTTTACAGTAAAATACGCAAGGGAATAGGCGGAGATTTTGACATTGTGGTGTCGGGCGCGGCCATGATACGCCCGCATCTGGTGTCCTTCTTCTCGGCCATAGGCATGCCGGTGTACGAAGGTTACGGCATGACGGAGACCTCGCCGGTCATTGCGGTCAGCTGCAACGAAAAATACGGAAGGGAGGCCGGTACGGTCGGATTCCCCTTGGGTGGTGTGGAAATCGCCTTCACCGACAACCACGAGCTGATTTGCCGGGGACACAATGTGATGATGGGCTATTACAAGGACGAAGCCCTGACGCACAGCGTTATCGATGCGGACGGCTGGATGCACACCGGCGACACCGGCCGCTTTACCGACAAGGGGCAGGTGGTGATCACGGGCCGTTTGAAAAACCTGTTCAAATCCTCTTTGGGCAAATACATCAACTCCGCCGTCATTGAGACCCGATGCACCGAATCCCCTTATGTGGAGCATGCGGTGGCGTTCGGTGACAACCAACGCTTTGTCGTTGCGCTGCTTGTGCCGGATCTCACCAGACTGAAGGAATGGTGCGGAGAGCATGGCATCCCGTGCGACGACACGGAGCAGATGCTCAAGGAGCCTGCCGTGACCGAGCTTTACAATCAGGAAATCCAAAACTGCAACGAAAACCTGAGCGAGGCGGAAAAAGTCAAGAAATTCAAAGTGCTGCCCGAAACCTGGAGCGTGGCGGACGGCATGCTCACCCCCACCTTGAAGGTGAAAAGGGGAGAGGTGGAAAAAAAGTACGCAGATATCATCGCGGATTTATACAAATAGATTTGTTTTTTGATTACTTTTGCATGTTCGGGAGGCTGGTGTTCGGCCCGCTTCCCGAGCTGTGATTGTAAATTTGAAAAACAAACGCTATGGAATCCCATCTATCGGAAAAAATCAGAGTGGCCATTGTCGGTTACGGAAACATCGGCAAGGCTGCGGAAGAGGCTTTGCGCCTGACACCGGACATGACGCCGGTCGGAGTGTTTCACCATCAGGACCCCTTGGAAGGCATGGAAGCGGATGTCGCGCTGCTGTGCGTCCCTACAAGGGAAGTGCCTGTGTTTGCGGAACGCCTGCTGAAACAGGGCGTTTCCACGGTGGACTCGTTTGACATTCACGGACGCATCGCCGGGCTGCGGCAGTCGCTGACGCCTGTCGCGAAAACCCATAAGGCGGTCGGCATTGTGGCGGCCGGATGGGATCCGGGCACGGATTCCGTGGTGCGCGCTCTTATGCAGGCCATGGCGCCCCGGGGCATCACCTACACCGATTTCGGACCGGGCCGCTCCATGGGCCACACCGTGGCGGCCAAAGCCATCCCCGGCGTAAAGGACGCCCTTTCCATGACCATTCCCCTGGGCACCGGCATCCACCGCCGCATGGTGTATGTGGAGCTGAAGGACGGCGCCGATTTCCGGGAAGTGGAACGCCTGCTGCTGGAGGACGATTATTTTGCCCATGACGAGACCCATGTGGTGCAGGTTCCTTCCGTGGACGCGCTGAACAACGTGGCGCACGGGGTGCACCTGAGCCGTTCGGGTGTCAGCGGAAGCACGCACAACCAGCGTTTTTCCTTCGACATGAGCATCAACAATCCCGCGCTGACCGCGCAAATCATGGTGTCCTGCGCCCGCGCCGCTTTCCGCATGAAGAAGGAAGGCCGCTACGGAGCCTACACGCTGATTGAGGTCGCGCCCGTCGATTTGCTGCCGGGGGATGCCGAAACCAACGTCCGGCTGTGGGTATAGGTGTTTCATTTTAACCAACATCCATGCGTACACCCATCTTTCGCCGAATGCCGGTCTTTGCGCTGCTCCTTGCCCTTGCGGCAGGGCTGGCGGCCTGCGCCTCTTCCCGGAAAACCATCACCTATTCCAAGAAGCGGCACAAATGCAACTGCCCGCATTTCACCCACGTAAAGCTTACCTACCAAAACGAAACCTATTGCTATGAATACAAATAATTTCTGTGTCGTCATGGCCGGCGGAGCCGGAACGCGCTTCTGGCCCATCAGCCGGGCAAGCCACCCCAAGCAGTTCATTGATTTTCTGGGAACCGGGAAATCCCTGCTGCAAATGACCATTGCCCGTTTCAAGGGCATAGTGCCGATAGAGAATTTCTACATCGTGACCAACGAGGCCTACCATGACCTGGTGCGGCAGCAGCTTCCGGAACTGGATGAAAGCCAGATTCTGCTGGAGCCTTTCCGGCGGAACACGGCACCCTGCATCGCCTATGCCAACTATAAGATCAAACAGCGCAATCCGGAGGCCAACATCGTGGTCACGCCTTCCGACCACCTGATTCCCGACGAAAGCGCGTTTGCGGAGCACATCAGTTCCGCCTTGGCCTGCACCGAGCACAACGCCTGGCTGCTGACATTGGGCATTCATCCCACCCGTCCGGAAACCGGCTACGGCTACATACAGTACGATGAGAAAAACCGCTACATGCCGGACCCGCGCATTTCCAAGGTGCGCCTTTTCACGGAGAAACCCCAGCTGGAGTTGGCGAAACAATTCCTTGAAAGCGGTGATTTCCTGTGGAATGCGGGCATTTTCGTCTGGAAGCTCCCGACCGTGATGCAGGCTTTCGAGCAGCATCTTCCGGAAATCGACCAGCTTTTCAAAAGCATTGAGCCTGATTTGGATACGCCCAGAGAGAATGAAACCATCCGCAAAATCTACGAGGAGTGCACCGCCATTTCCATTGACTACGGCATTTTGGAAAAAGCGGATAACGTCAATGTGCTGGCCTCCAATTTCGCCTGGTCGGATTTGGGCACTTGGACGGCACTGTACGAGCAGATCAAAAGCCCGCAAGCGGAAAACGCCATTGTGGAACCGGATAACATTTTCACCTACAACACAAGCAATTGCATCATTACCGCCCCAAAGGACACGGTGGTGGTGACGGAAGGGTTAGACGATTTTGTGGTGGCCGTGACCGACAATGCCGTGCTGGTCTGCCGCAAATCGGAGGAGCAGAACATCCGTCAGTTTGTGGCGGACGTGCAGATTTCAAAAGGGGACAAATTCGTTTAAGCAGCCATGGAGCAGGAGCGCATCACCATACAGTCGGTAGCCGACGAGGACTACAAATACGGTTTCACGACAGACATAGACACGGACTATTTCCCCAAAGGCATCAATGAGGAGATTGTGCGGAAAATCTCCGCCTACAAGGAGGAGCCCGACTGGTTGCTGCAATTCCGTCTCGACGCTTTCCGCCGCTGGCAGCAGATGAAGGAGCCCACTTGGGCGCATGTGCATTATCCGCCCATTGCCTATCAGGACATTATTTATTTTGCTGTCCCAAAACCCAAAAAACGCCTCCAGAGCATGGACGAGGTGGATCCCAAATTGGTGGAAATGTTCAATAAATTAGGCATTTCCCTGGCGGAACAGAAACGTCTGGCCAATGTGGGGGAGGTGGCCGTGGACGCGGTGGTGGATTCCCAGTCGGTGAAGACCACGTTTCAGGAGACCTTGCAGAAGGAGGGCATACTGTTCTGCTCTTTCGGCGAGGCTGTCAAGCGGTATCCGGAGCTGGTCCGTGCGCATTTGGGCAAGGCGGTGCCTCCGGGCGACAACTTTTTCGCCGCTTTGAATTCGGCCGTATTCAGCGACGGCTCTTTCTGCTACATTCCCAAAGGCGTGCGCTGCCCCATGGAACTGTCCACCTATTTCCGCATCAACGCGATGAACACCGGGCAGTTTGAACGCACCCTGATCATTGCCGATGACGACGCTTATGTGAGCTACATGGAAGGCTGCACGGCGCCGCAGCGTGACGAGAACCAGCTGCACGCGGCGGTGGTGGAGATTTTCGCCAAAGAAAGGGCGGAAGTCAAGTATTCCACGGTACAGAACTGGTACCCAGGCGACAAGAACGGCAAGGGCGGCATCTACAATTTTGTGACCAAACGCGGCATTTGCGAGGGATTCCGCTCCAAAATCTCCTGGACACAGGTGGAGACGGGCTCTGCACTCACCTGGAAATACCCGGGCTGCGTGCTGAAAGGGGACGAGTCGGCCGGAGAGTTCTACTCCGTGGCCCTGACCAACAACTCCCAGCAGGCAGACACCGGAACCAAAATGATACACATCGGACGCAACACCCGCAGCACCATCATCTCTAAGGGCATATCCGCCGGACACAGCGAAAACAGCTACCGGGGGCTGGTGCGCATAGGGCGTAACGCACAGGGGGCGCGCAACTATTCCCAGTGCGACTCCCTGCTTTTGGGCGACCAGTGCGGCGCACACACCTGGCCCTTCATCGAATGCCACAACGAAACGGCCATTCTGGAACACGAAGCCTCCACCTCGAAAATATCGGAGGAGCAGCTTTTCTACTGCCAGCAGCGGGGCATCAGCCAGGAAAACGCCATCGGATTGATTGTGAACGGATACGCAAGGGATGTGCTGAAACGTCTGCCCATGGAGTTCGCGGTGGAGGCGCAGCGGCTGCTGTCCGTCAGTCTGGAAGTGAAAAATGGATAGAAACAACACAGCGATATGAGTCAAGTAGGCATACCCAAAGGAACCCGTGATTTTCTGCCTGTGGAAATGCAGCGCAGAAACTATATTTTCAATACGATTCGGGAGGTGTTCCGCCAATTCGGATTTGTGGAGATACAAACCCCTTCCATGGAGAACCTGTCCACCCTGATGGGAAAATACGGGGAGGAGGGGGATCGTCTGCTGTTCAAAATCCTGAATTCCGGGAATTTCGCCGAAAAGGTGGACTGGCAGGAGCCCAATGCGGGCAAATTGGCCGCCGCCTTGTGCGAAAAGGGGCTGCGTTACGACCTGACCGTTCCCTTCGCCCGTTTTGTGGTGCAACACCGGCAGGAGCTTCCCATGCCTTTCAAACGTTTTCAGATACAGCCTGTTTGGCGTGCCGACCGTCCGCAGAAGGGGCGTTACCGCGAATTCTACCAATGCGACGCCGACATTATCGGCAGCGTTTCCCTGCTGAACGAGGCGGATTTGCTGCAAATGGCCGATGAGATTTTCCACCGTTTGCGCATTCGCGTGGAAATCAAGATTAACAATCGCAAGCTGCTGGCGGGTATAGCCGAGCACATCGGGCAGCCTGAACGCCTGACCGACATCACCGTGGCCATGGACAAACTGGACAAGGTGGGCTTGGAAGGCGTGTGCGCGGAATGGGCGGAAAGAGGGCTTTCCCAAGAGGAAATAAACCTGCTTGTTCCGATTGTACAATACACTGGTAATAATGAAGAAAAAATAGCTTATTTAAAGCGTTTATTAAATTCTTCAGAAACAGCCGCAAAGGGCTTGGAGGAATTGGAGACGCTCTTGGCCTATGCCGGCATGCAGGAATTCCACCATACCATTTCCTTGGATCCGGCTTTGGCTCGCGGATTGAACTACTACACAGGCACCATTATGGAAATCAAGGCCTTGGATTTTTCCATGGGCAGCATTTCCGGCGGCGGGCGCTACGACGACCTGACGGGTGTCTTCGGACTGAAAAACATGTCGGGCGTGGGCATTTCCTTCGGCGCGGAACGCATCTACGACATTCTGGCGGAAGGCGGGCTTTTCCCGGAATTTTCCGGACAGTCCACCCAAGTGCTGTTGGTGAATTTCGGCGCGGACGGTCTGGACGGGCTGCTTGGACTGCTGCAACGGCTTCGCAGGCAGGGCGTAAGGGCCGAGCTGTATCCGGAAGCCTCCAAGTTGGGGAAACAGTTCGCCTATGCGGACGCACGGCAAATCCCTTATGTGGTGATCATAGGGGAGGAAGAACGGCAAAAACAAGGCATGCAGGTGAAAGACATGCGCTCCGGGGAGCAGCGTTTCCTCAAGGAGGCGGAATTGTTGGACCTGCTTGCGGACAAAACATACTAAAACCCAAACATTATGTCTTTAATCAAATCCATTTCCGGTTTCAGAGGCACCGTGGGCGGTGTTCCCGGAGACAATATGACCCCGCTTGACGCGGTGAAATTCACGGCGGCTTATGTCTGCTTTTTAAAAGAGAGCCAGCCGGATACGAAAAAATTCAAGGTAGTGGTGGGACGGGACGCCAGGGTTTCCGGCGACATGCTCAACCGTGTGGTCTGCGCCACGCTGACGGCCATGGGCGTGGACGTGCTGGACATCGGCCTTTCCACCACCCCGACGGTTGAAATGGAAGTCGTCTTTCATCAGGCGCAGGGCGGCATCATCCTGACGGCCAGCCACAACCCTTTCCAGTGGAACGCACTGAAACTCTTGAACCAACAGGGCGAGTTCCTGAACGCGGAAGAAGGAAAGCGGGTGCTGGAATGGGCGGATGCGGAGCAGTTCTGTTTCGCCGCGCCAGAGAATATAGGCAGCTACACGCTGTGCGAAGGCGCCATACAGCGTCACATCGATGCGGTGCTGGCCTTGGAGCTGGTGGATGCGGACGCGATTCGCAAAGCCGGTTTCAAGGTGGTGTTCGACGCGGTCAATTCCACCGGCGGCATCGCCTTGCCCATGCTGCTGAAAGCCTTGGGCGTGCAGCAGATCACCGGTATCAATGCGGATCCTACGGGCCGTTTCGCCCATAATCCCGAGCCGCTGCCCGAACATTTGACGGAATTGTGCGCAAAAGTGCGGGAACTGCATGCGGACGTCGGCTTTGTGGTCGATCCGGACGTGGACCGTCTGGCCCTGATTCAGGAAAACGGGGAGCCTTTTGTGGAGGAATACACTTTGGTCGCTGTGGCGGACTATGTGTTACGCCACCAGCCGGGCAACACGGTCTCCAACCTCTCGTCCACGCAGGCTTTGAAGGAAGTGACCGAAGGCTACGGGCAGCAATATGCCGCTTCCGCCGTGGGAGAGGTGAACGTAGTGGCCAAAATGAAGGAGACGAAGGCCGTCATCGGCGGCGAGGGCAACGGCGGCGTGATTTATCCCGCCTTGCACTACGGCCGGGACGCTTTGGTCGGCATCGCCTTGTTCCTCACCCATTTGGCCCGCAGCGGAAAAAGCTGTTCCGCCTTGCGCAAGACCTATCCGGAGTTTGTCATCTCCAAAAACAGGATGGACTTGGCCCCGGGCACCGATGTGGACGCGCTGCTGCTGCACATACGGCAGAAATACGCCGACCTTCCCGTCATTGACGTAGACGGCGTGCGCATACAGTTCGGAAGACAGTGGGTGCATTTGCGCAAATCCAACACCGAACCCATTATCCGGATTTATTCCGAAAGCGCCACGGAGCGCGAAGCGGACGCTTTGGCGCGGAAAATCATGGAAGACATCGAATCGTATCTGAAGCACTAAGTCATGACACAGAATATCGTTATAGGCATCACCCAGGGAGACATCAACGGAATAGGCTACGAACTAATTATCAAGTCTTTGATGGACGCACGCATACTGGAGAACATCACGCCGGTCATTTACGGTTCCTCCAAAGTGCTTTCCTATTACCGTAAGACCATCTCCAAAGGCAATGAATTCAACTATCACATCATCCGTCAGATAGACCAGGCTGTCCCGCACAAGGTGAATGTGCTGAACATCACCGACCAGGAGCTGAAAATCGACATGGGGGAAGCCACTCCCGTGTCTGGGAAAGCGGCTTTCGACGCCTTGGAGGCGGCCATGCGGGATGTGCATTCCGGCAAACTGGACGCCATCGTGACCGCGCCCATCCATAAGAAGGCGATACAGTCTGAGCAATTTCATTTCCAAGGGCATACAGAATACTTTTGTGAGCGCACCCACACCGCCGACTGCCTGATGCTGATGGTTTCGGACAGCCTGCGCATAGGCACTGTCACCACGCACTGCGCCTTGGCGGACGTGCCGAAAATACTCTCGAAAGAATTGGTCAAGAACAAATTGCGCATTCTTCACCAGAGCATGATGCAGGATTTCGCCTGCGTGAAGCCGCGCATCGCCGTGCTGGCGCTCAATCCCCATGCCGGAGAGGAGGGCCTGTTCGGCATGGAGGAGGAGACGGTGATCAAACCGGCCATCCAAGAGGCTTTTCAGGAAAAAATCTACGCTTTCGGCCCCTTCCCGGCGGACGGTTTCTTCGGATCGGGACAATACGCCAAGTACGACGCTGTGCTGGCCATGTACCACGATCAGGCCATGCTTCCCTTTAAAATCCTTTCTTATGGCGGCGGCGTGAACTATACCGCCGGTCTTCCCCTGATACGGACCTCCCCGGCGCACGGGACCGCCTACACCTTGGTCGGCAAGGACATGGCTTCCCCGGATTCTTTCCGCCAAGCCATCTACCAGGCCTGCGACATTTACGCCAACCGCCGCCGTGCGGATTTGGATGCGGCCATGCCTGCTGTGGAGAAAGAGAAAACACCTGAACAAGTCACCTATGATTAAACAGGAAACCATCAGTGAAATAGCGCAGCGCATAGGCGGCGTTCTTTTGCAGCAACCCCATCCTGACGCGGTGATCCGGGAGCTTGCCTTCGACAGCCGGCGCGTGCAGCAGGGCGGCGACACCCTCTTTTTCGCCCTGGTCACCCAGCGCAACGACGGCCACCGCTACATAGGGGAGCTGTACCGCAAAGGCATGCGGCATTTTGTGGTGGACACCCGCTTCTCCGAGGCGGAAAACTATCCGGAAGCCGATTTCATACAGACGGAGGACACCCTGAAAGCCTTGCAGGATTTGGCCAAAGCACACCGCAAGCAGTTTCATGTCCCCATTATCGGCATCACGGGAAGCAACGGAAAAACCACCGTCAAGGAATGGCTGTACCAGCTGTTGTGCGAAGACTACCATATTTCTTATACGCCCAACAGCTTCAATTCCCAAATCGGGGTGCCGGTTTCGGTGTGGAGCCTGAACGAGGACACCCAACTCGGCATTTTCGAAGCCGGAATCTCCCGCCCGGATGAAATGAACGCACTGAAAGCCATTATCGAACCTACCATCGGCATACTGACCAACGTAGGTTCGGCGCACAGCGAGCATTTTATGGGGATGCGTCAGAAAATAGGGGAGAAACTCAACTTTTTCCGCAATGTGGAGACCCTTATCCTTTCCTTGGACAACGGAGAGGTCAATGAAGTGCTGCTTTGTTCAGGATTGGCGCAGAAAATCAAACTGTTCACCTGGAGCCGCAACCGTAAGGAGGCCGATTTGTACATACAGGAGGTGGAAATCCGGGACAAGCAGACCCGGATTACGGCCGTGTACAAGGAAGACACCTACAGCATACGCATTCCCTTCATTGACGAGGGCGCCATCGAAAACACCCTGCACTGCTGGGCCTGCATGCTGCTGCTGGGCTATTCCAACGATTTGATTGCCGAACGCGTGGCCCGCCTGAAGCCTGTCGCCATGCGGTTGGAAATGAAACAAGGCATCCGCCGCTGCCTGATTATCAACGACACCTACAATTCGGACCTCAATTCCTTGCAGATTGCCGTGGATCTGATGGCCAATCAAGGGCAGTACGGAAAACGCACCATCATCCTTTCCGATTTGCTGCAAAGCGGCCGTTCGGAGCGTGAACTTTATCAGGAAATATCCAAGCTGCTGGTGCAGAAGGGCGTGTCGCGCATCATCGGCATAGGGGACGCCATTTCCCGCCAAGCCGCCTGTTTCCCCATGGAAAAGGTGTTTTACAAAACCACTTCCGATTTTCTCTCCACCTTTGACACTTCCAAATTAGACAACGAGGTCATTCTGGTGAAAGGGGCGCGCAAATTCGAATTCGAGCGCATTTCCGCCTTTTTGGAGCTGAAAACCCATGAGACCGTCATGGAAGTGAATCTCAACAATCTGATTTCCAATTTAGATTATTTTCGTTCCCGTTTGCAGCCGGAAACCAAGGTCATGGCAATGGTCAAAGCCTACAGCTACGGTACCGGCGACATCGACATCGCGAACGAATTGCAGTACCACAAGGTGGACTACCTGACGGTGGCCTATGCCGACGAAGGCATCACCTTGAGAAACAAGAATATTTCACTGCCCATTCTGGTGATGAACTCGGACGAGCGCAGCGTGGCGCTGATTGTCAAGCACCGCCTGCAACCGGAAATCTACAATTTCCGCATACTGCAACTGTACGAGGACGCGTTGAAACGTCAGCCACAGGAGGAGCCGCTGCATGTCCATATAAAAATAGACACCGGTATGCACCGTCTGGGCTTCCAGCCGGAGGACATGGAGGAACTGTTGCGGCGTTTGCGCGACAACAGCCAGTTGAGGGTGGAAAGCGTGTTCTCCCATTTCGCCGCCGCTGACGATCCCATGGAGGATGCGTTCACCCACGGACAAGCCTCCCTGCTGACCGCCTGCCACGACGTCATCACGGAGGCTTTGGGCTACCGCCCGCTCAAACACATCGCAAATTCGACCGGTATACTGCGCTTTCCGGAATACCAATACGACATGGTGCGCCTCGGTTTGGGACTGTACGGGGTCAATCCCTTTGCGGATCCGTTCAAAATCCAATGCGTGGCCACCCTGCGTACCATTGTCTCCCAACTGAAACGGGTGCCTGCAGGGGACACCGTGGGCTATAACCGCCGTTGGAAAGCGGAGAGGGACAGTGTGATAGCCACCATCCCCATAGGCTATGCCGACGGCTTTCCCCGCAGCCTCAGCAACGGGAAGGGCGAGCTGCTGGTGAATGGGCAGCTGGTGCATACGGTGGGCATGGTCTGTATGGACATGACCATGTTGGACGTGACGGATATAGCTGTGAAAGAAGGGGATGTGGTCACGGTATTCGGGCCGCAGATCTCCATCACCCAAATGGCGCATCGGGCCGAATGCACGGAATACGAACTGTTGACCGGAATCTCCCAAAGAGTGAACCGGATTTTTGTCAGAAAATAAACCAAAACCATGATTACCTTTTGTATCGCTTTAGTGTTGCTTGTGTTGGGTTATCTGCTGTATGGCAGACTGATGGAACGCATGGTGGGGGCGGACCCCAAGCGTCCGACTCCGGCTGTGTCCATGGCTGACGGCGTGGACTACGTACCCATGAAACCCTGGAGAATCTTCCTTATCCAGTTTTTGAACATTGCGGGGGTGGGGCCCATTGTGGGCGCCATCATGGGAGCGCAGTTCGGCACCGCCTCCTTCCTGTGGATTGTGTTCGGCAGCATTTTCGCCGGTGCGGTGCATGACTTCCTTTCCGGTTTCATGTCGCTCCGCCACGATGGCTGCTCCCTGCCGGAGCTTCACGGCAGGTACCTTGGCAACGGCATCAAGCAGTTTATGCGGTATTTCACCGTCATACTGATGATTCTGGTGGGAGCCATGTTTGTAAAGATTCCGGCCACGCTGCTTTTTGAGAATTACTCAAAACCTTGGGTTATTTCTATCGGCGACTGGCAAATCACATGGCAGATATGGATTTGGCCAGTGATTATTTTCACCTATTACTTACTTGCCACCATGCTCCCCATCGACAAACTGATAGGGCGTATCTACCCCGTTTTCGGCATATTGCTGCTTTTGATGGCGGTGTTTGTGATGTGCGCCTTTTTCTTCAGGCCGGAAGTGCACCTTACCGAAGTGTGGGAGGGATTTTCTAACCAATATCCCGAACAGGAAAGAAGCGCCAATCCCATATTCCCGATGATGTTCGTGAGCATAGCCTGCGGCGCCATCTCGGGATTCCACGCCACGCAGTCGCCCCTGATGGCACGCTGCATGGTTAACGAAAAACAGGCACGTCCCATTTTCTACGGAGCCATGATAGCCGAGGGCGTTGTGGCCCTGATATGGGCCGCTGCCGCTACCTATTTCTTCCACGACAAAGCCGACCTCTGCGCCGGTCGAAGTGGCGATGCCATGGTAGGCGTGATAGCCAATGCCTGGTTCACCCCCGTATTGGCCGTCGTTACCGTGCTTGGGGTGATAGCCGCCGCCGTAACTTCAGGCGACACCGCCCTGCGTTCGGCACGACTGATAGTGGCTGACATCTTCCACATCGACCAAAAGCCCATCTACAAACGTTTCCTCGTGGCTTTGCCCGTGTTCCTGCTTGCAGGTGCCATACTCGTTTACACTTTCGTGGATGCCGACGGTTTCCAGACCATCTGGCGCTATTTCGCCTGGGCCAACCAGCTGCTGGCCACGGTGACGCTTTATGCCATCACCGTGTACCTGTTCCGGAAGGGAAAAATTTGGTGGCTGACCCTGCTGCCCGCCCTGTTTATGACCATGGTGTGCGGCACTTACATTTTCATCGCTCCGGTAGGCTTCCACTTGCAGCCTGCTGTCGCCTACAGCCTGAGCGGACTGCTCACCTTGGCGGTGGCTGTGCTCTGCCTTTGCCATTTCAAAAAATACAAAAAAAAACATCCCTTATGCACCGAAGAATAATCCTGCTGACCCTTGGGCTGCTGGCTATGTTCCGCCCGCAGGCGCAAGTGATTGTGACGGACACGCTGGCAGCGGAGCCGCTTGCGCCGGCGGACAGTCTGCCACCCATTCCCGACAGTGCGGTTTTTATTGAAAAAACCGGCGAAATCCCGGCCATCCGCCACTACGGCACGGACTGGAACAACACCAACACGCGGGCGGCCTATTCCTTTGACCAGAGCCGCACCTACGTGCTGCCTTTAGATTCGGCGCACTTTGTGTTCCCTGCGCAGGCCGGAGCGGTGATCTCCCCTTACGGGCCGCGCAGCGGACGCATGCACACGGGAACGGACTACAAGCAAAAGCTCGGAGATCCGATCTATGCCGCTTGGGACGGGGTGGTCCGCATGGCCAAAAACGGCTATTACGGTTACGGAAACATTGTGGTTATACGCCACGCGAACGGTTTGGAGACCTATTACGCCCATTTGTCCAAGGTCATGGTGCGGCCCAACCAGAAAGTCAAGGCGGGCGACCAGATAGGAACCGCCGGACGGACGGGGAGGGCCACCACGGAGCACCTGCATTTCGAGACCCGTTTCCTTTACCAGTCCTTCAATTCGGCCACCATCATCGATTACGCCAGCCGCCGTCTGGCAACCGACACCTTGATGGTGGTGAAGGGCAAGTTCTATACGGTGGAGGCTTATCGTCAGCGGTCATCCACCGCCACCTTGAACATTCCCATCACGGAGGCGGTGGAATCCGACTCCCTGCTTTCAAGCTTGCAGGATTCGCTTTCGGTGCCGCTCGCCAAGCCCCTGCCTCCCGTCAAACAAATCACCACCGCCAGACCTTCCGTGCATGTGGTGCGTTCCGGGGACACGCTGTACGGCATTGCCCGCCGTTACCACACCACAGTCGCCAAACTGTGTCAGATCAATCACATCAAGGAGGACGGCATTCTCAGTCTGGGACAAAAAATCAAACTCCCGTAACATGATGCGGAAAGTCGTATTTTTCACGCTGTGTCTGCTGTTGTGCGCCGGATTCTCCGTGAATGCGCAGCGTTTCAAGGGCGAGCTGATTGCCGGGTTCAACCTGAGCCAGGTGGACGGGGATGAAGTGTACGGCTACACCAAATTCGGGGCCAACATGGGACTGGGGGTCATGCTGCCTTTCAGTTTCAAGGGAAAGGAGGACAAAAACTGGGCAATCAGCATGGAAATGCTGTGGCACCAGAAGGGTTCCAAACTTAAAAACCATACCAACACCAATTTCTGCGACACCTGCCCCAAGGAAATTCCCTGTGACTCCACCATCAAATACCGTCTGGACATGGATTATGTGTCCCTGCCTGTCATGCTGCACTATACGGACCCTTACACCGGATGGACCTTCGGCGTGGGCCTCTCGTACAACAGGCTTTTTCGCATCCGGGAAATTGAGAATGGGGTGCAGTCCGAGACATCGCTATTGTCAGAAACCTACAAATTGCAGGATGTCAGCATGCTGGCCGATGTGTACTTTCCCATTTACCATCAGTTGAAGTTTAATTTCCGCTACGAATACTCGCTGTATCCCATCCGAATCCGCACTTTCAACAAGAAAAATGGCATACCGGTGGATCCGTATGATCGCAAGCAGTATCACAATATGCTTACTTTCCGATTGATTTATATGTTTAACGAGCCTGCTGAGGAGGCGATGGAAAAACGCAAGCCATGAAGATACTGATTATCCGTCTCAGCAGCATAGGGGACATCGTGCTGACCACGCCGGTAGTGCGCTGTCTGAAACAGCAGACATCCGCCACCCTGCATTTTCTGTGCAAGCAGTCCATGAAAGCCGTTGTGGAAACCAATCCCCACATTGACAGCATACACACTTTCCGCAAGCACGACCCCGGTCTTTTGGAAAGATTGAAGGCGGAAAATTTTGATTTTGTGGTTGATTTACAGAAAAATCACGTCTCCCGCCGTTTGACTCGCCGCCTGTCCGTGCCTCACGCCACTTTCCCCAAATGGAATTTCCGCAAGCTGCTTTTGGTGGTTTTCAAATGGAACCTTCTGCCTGACAAGCACATCGTGGACCGGTATTTCGAGGCGGTTTCCGCTTTGAACGTGCGGAACGACCAACAGGGACTGGATTTTTATGTGGACGCGGACGATGAGCGTGAACTGGCCGCTTTCGCCTTGCCGCAGGCTTATGTCGCCGTGGCGGTGGGCAGCCGCCATGCCACCAAGCAGCTTCCGGCGGATATGCTGGAAAACATTGTGGCCCAGAGCAAACTGCCTATGGTCCTGCTCGGGGACACTGCGGACGACACCACGGCTTCCGCCCTTCACGCCCGCTATCCGGAAAAGACCTACAACCTCTGCGGACGTTTGTCGCTGCGGGCCTCTGCCGCCTGCGTGGCGCACGCGCAAACGGTACTGACCGGCGACACCGGCCTGATGCACATCGCCGCCGCATTCCACCGCCGCATTCTCTCCGTATGGGGAAACACCGTACCCGCTTTCGGCATGTATCCCTACCTTCCGCAGGATTCCGAGAAAAGCATCCTTTTGGAGAACACCCATTGCTGCTGCCGTCCCTGCTCCAAGCTCGGGTATGCGCGCTGCCCGCTGAAACATTTCCGCTGCATGCGGGGAATCCCCGTGCAGGATATTGTCCATTCATTGAATGCCTATGAACCCCAATCCACAGAGCATCGCCATTGAGGCCTTCGATTACGCGCTACCGGAGGACCGTATCGCCAAATTCCCATTGGCGGAACGCGACGCATCCAAGCTGCTGGTATACCGTCAGGGCGCTTTCTCCGAAGCGTGTTTTGCCGGGCTCGCGGATTTCCTGCCGGAAGACAGCTTGCTGGTTTTCAACGACACCAAAGTGGTTTCGGCCCGGCTGCTTTTCCGCAAGGAAAGTGGATCCACCATAGAAATTTTCTGCTTGGAGCCTTGGGGGCTTCCTGTTGCCTCCGCCTTCGAGCAGCGGTCCGAAGTAAGGTGCAAATGCCTGATAGGCAATAACCGAAGGTGGAAACAACCGGTTTTGGAGAAACGTTTTTCCCTCTCCGGAAAAGAGGTGTGCCTCTGTGCGGAACGGGAGGAGAAAATGCAGGACGCCTGGATTGTGCGCTTTCATTGGAATCAGGAGGTTTCCTTCGCCGAAATACTGGAGCATGCGGGCGAGGTGCCGCTTCCCCCTTACCTTCACCGGGCTGCGGAAGCGGGGGACAAGGAACGCTACCAGACCATTTACGCCCACTACCAAGGTTCCGTGGCCGCCCCGACAGCCGGGTTGCACTTCACACCGCGCGTATTTGGAAGTTTGAAAGCCAAACAGATAGAGACAGAATACCTGACGCTGCACGTGGGGGCGGGGACCTTCAAGCCCGTTTCCTCCGAAACCATAGGGGAGCATGAAATGCACGTGGAGCAGCTTTGGATTGCCAAAAAGAAATTGGAGCGCATTCTCCGTCACCAAGGGCGTCCGCTGATTGCCGTGGGCACCACCACCACCCGCACCTTGGAATCGCTGTATTGGTTCGGGGTGCAGCTGACGGAAAACCCCGACACGGACGGCATGCACGTTTCCCAATGGGAACCCTACCAAAAAGAATGCACGCTGCCTGCGGCGCAGGCCTTGGAGGCGGTGTTGGCCTACATGGAGCGCCACAACTTGGATTTTCTGGCAGGGGAGACCCGCCTGATGATTGCGCCCCCTTACCGTTTCCGGCTGGTCCACGGTCTGGTGACCAATTTCCACCAGCCCAAAAGCACCCTGCTGCTGTTGGTTTCCGCCTTGATTGGCGACGCTTGGCGGGAAGGCTACCGCTACGCCTTGGAACACGGTTTCCGATTCCTGAGCTACGGGGATTCCTGTCTTTTTCTCCCGCAAAATATCAAAAATTAAAGTAATAATTTAAATAATAATACGTAAAACAATAAAAACAAATACAATATGAAAAAAGAAAAAATCATTTTCGGAAGCATTTTAGGTGTGTGCATTGTGATTTCTGTCGGATTGGCCGCCTGGTCGTTCTACCAGTCCAAAGGACCCAAACAGCAGATTTCCGTAGTGGGCATGACCCAGGAGGATTTCACCTCGGACTTCATCGTTTGGGACTTCCAATTTTCCACACAAGCCTCTGACATTCAAGATGCAAACAAGCAAATCAAACGCCAGAGCCAAGTGGTGAGAAGCTACCTGAAAGCCCAGGGGGTCACAGACAAGGAAATGGTATTCCAGGCGGTGGACTGCACCCCCATGCACCGCTCCATCTACAACGAAAAGGGCAATTACACCGGCAGCGTGTTCGTCGGCTACCAGTTGCGGCAGTCGGTCAGCATTTCTTCCTCCGAAGTGGACAAAATCGAGAAAATCTCCCGGCAGGTGACCGATTTGCTGGATTCCAACATCCAGATTGACGCCAGCAATCCGGAATACTATTACACCAAACTGGCGGACCTGAAAGTCAAGATGCTTGCCGACGCTTCCGACGACGCCCGCCTCCGTGCCGAAACCATCGCCAAACACGCGGGCGCCAAACTGGGCCGCCTGGATCAGGCCAACATGGGCGTTTTCCAAATCACGGCCCCCAACTCTTCTGACGAGGACTACACCTGGGGCGGCGCCTTCAACACTTCCTCCAAGGAGAAACGGGCCACCATCAACATGCGCTTAACTTATCGTTTGAAATAACATGCGTTTCCCACGGCTTTTTTCCGGATGCACAGGACGGGGCAGGGCGCTTGCGCTGCTATTTGTCGGATGGTCCTTCAGTCTTCTCGCCCAACCGGTCGGACCGCCACCGAACTGGGGTGGAGGCCCTCCTCCCGGCGGCAGGCCCCCTATGGGCGAACACCGTCCGGGATGGCAGCAGCCGCAGCAGGCCAACCAGACCGCGCGGAAAAAGCTGAACCTGACGGGAGTGTACAAGGTTTCAGGCGTGCTGAAGGACAGCGTGAGCGGCAATCCCATCGCCTATGTGAACGTTGCACTGCTGAACCAAAAGGACAGCACCTTCGCCAAGGCCACCACCACCGATGAAAACGGCCGTTTCGAGCTGGCGAACCTGCCTTCCGGCAACTACATTTTCCGCGCCACCTTTGTGGGCTATCAAGCACATTTCGAACCCGTTACCGTCAAGAATAGCCACGTCTCCATAGGGGAGATCCGCATGCAGCCGAAAGCCCTCAAGCTCAAGGGGGTGTCAGTAAAGGCAGAACGCCCTATCTACAGCGTGGACGGGGAAAAGACGGTCTACAACGTCTCGGACGACCCTTCCATACAGACCGGCACCACCACCGACGCCCTGCAAAACGCGCCCGGCGTGGAAGTGGACCTGGAAGGCAACGTCACCCTGAGGGGCGTGTCCTCGGTGGAAATCTGGATCAACGACAAACCTTCCAAACTGACGGCGGAAAACCTGAAAACCTATCTGGAAATACTGCCAGCCAACGCATTGGACCGCATTGAAACCATCACCAACCCCTCGGCCAAGTACGCCACGGAGGCGGAAGCCGTCATCAACATCGTGACCACCGCCCACATCAAGAAAAACCATTTCATCAGCTTCGGCGCAAACGCCTCCACCCAGCCCAACGCCGGACCTTGGATGTCCTACGTGTGGGCCAATGAGAAATGGTCGATCAACCTGTATGACGGACTGCGCTATTCCTACAAGGAAAACGGCTCGGACGGCTATGCCATCCACCGCAAGGACGCGGCTTCGGGCACGGGTTTCGACACCACGTCCAAGGAATCCTATTCCTCGACCTCGGAGAGCCGGAGCTTCTCCAATTTCTTCTCCACCCACGTCAATTACGCCATCGACTCCATGACGGACCTTTCCATGGACATGTCGCTCAACGCCTCGAAAAACACCTCCTTGTCCGACCGTTGTGACGTGAGGGACGAGCGTTACGCGGCAGGCGGGCTCTACACCTACCTGACCTCCCGGGACAACACCTCCCAATCCATGGGCGGGTCGATGGGGGCGGACTACACCCACAAATTCGACCGCAAGGGCCACAACCTGCGGCTGTCCGTCAATGGCAACCTGAACAACAGCCGCAACGACAACTACTATCTCCGCGACTACAGCACGGTGTATAACGACTTGGACCAGAACAAGTACTACGCTTCCAGCTCCGAATCCCGCAACATGAGCTTCCGGGCGAGGTACAACCGCCCCTACGGCCAAAAAGGGGAGTTTTCCTACGGCCTGGACGGGAACAGCAACTACGGGCAATCGCACTACGACCCGCTTTGCTACGACTCCCTGACCGCCGGATACACCATAGGGGACACCCTGCGGCAATACGTCTCCACTTTCCACAACCAGTCCGCAGGCGGCGACGTCACCTGGACGCGGCGTTTCGGAAACTTCACCATGCAGCTGGGCATGGGGCTGCAACACAAGAGCAACAGCCAAAGCTATGAAAACATGTTCTTTCCGGACGACACCACCTACCATTTCCTCACCACCAACTCCTCCGTCCATTTGAGCTACCGCACTCCGTCCATGCACAATTTCAGCTTGAGCTACACCTTGCGCTCCCGCACCCCGGACGCCTCTTCCATGACCACTTTCCGCAACTACGGCGAAGACAGCTACAGCATGGGCAACCGCAAGCTGACGACCTCCTACACCCACAACGCCGAGGCCGGATGGACCCGCTTTTTCAACCGTTTCGGTTCCGTAGGGGTGGACGCCTACGGACGCTTCTCCACCCGGGAAATAGCCACGCTTTCCGACGTGACGGAAGATGCGGACCCCTATATCGGACGCATTGTCAATTACTCCATGCCCTACAACATGGGCTCGACCTACCGTTACGGCAGCTCCATCCACGCCACCTACAGCCCGAGCGGATTCTTCAACCTGCGCTTCCACAGCAACATCTACCACGCGGTCTACGATATGGACTACGCCAAACTGGGGAAGCATGTGCATACCGAAACCACCAGCTACACCCTGCGGCTGAACGGCTGGGCGAAACTGCTCAACCGCTACCAGATCCACGCCTCCGCCCGTTATTCCTCTCCGACAAAGACCCTTTTCTCGGAAAGCAAAGCCACGTATTCCATCAACTGCGGCTTACGCTCCGACTTCTTCAAACGGAAAATGTCCGTCTATGTCAATGTGCAGGACATCTTCAACTGGGGAAAGAAAGTGGGCAGCAGCAGCGGGTCGACCAATCCTTATTATTTGACTTACAACACGAAAAAAACCTTAAACAGCCGCTACATAAGTGCGGGCCTGACCTTCCGCTTCGGCAAGATGGAGCTGGAGCGCAACGCCTCCCAAGATGGGGGAAACAACGAGTAAGTCAAGTGTAACACACAATGAATGAATTATATACAAAGAATTAAAAAATAATTTCCAAAAACAATAGAGTATAGGTTCATTTTATGTAATTTTGCACAGATTGATTATTCATTTTTTTCGGTTTTAAAATGCCTAAAAAAGCAAAACTTGACCTACATAAGCCACTGAAGGAGATTTTCGGCTTCGATCACTTCAAGGAGAGACAGGAGGAGATTATCGAATGCGTGATGGGAGGCAAAGACTGCTTTGTCATTATGCCGACCGGAGGCGGAAAATCCCTGTGCTACCAATTGCCCGCCATGCTGATGGAAGGCACGGCCATCATCATTTCCCCGCTGATCGCCCTGATGAAGAACCAGGTGGACTCGGTGCGGAACTTCACCAGTGAGGAATCCACCGCCCACGTGTACAACTCTTCGCTGACCCGTCCGGAACTCCGCAGCGTGCGGGAAGACGTGCTGGCAGGAAAGACCAAAATGTTGTACATGGCCCCCGAATCCCTGATTAAAAAGGAGAACGTCACTCTGCTGCAACAGATACGGATTTCCTTCTTCGCCATCGACGAGGCGCACTGCATTTCCGAATGGGGGCATGATTTCCGTCCGGAATACCGCAAAATCCGGGACATTATCGACAATATCGGCCAAAAAGTGCCGGTGATGGCCCTGACCGCCACCGCCACGCCCAAGGTCCGTATCGATATCCAGAAAAACCTGAAAATGCAGGATGCGGAAGTTTTTCTGTCGTCCTTCAACCGTCCCAACATCTATTATGAAATACGGGAGAAAACCGCCGACGTGGACAAGGAGGTGCTGCGCATCGTCAAGGCCAACGCGGGAAAATCCGGCATCATTTACTGTTTCAGCCGGAAAAAAAGTGGAGGAAATTGCCGAATTCCTGCAAGTGAACCACATCAAGGCCCTGCCATACCACGCCGGACTGGACGGCAACGTGCGGGTGCAGAACCAGGACCGCTTCCTGATGGAAGACGCGGACGTGATTGTGGCCACCATCGCCTTCGGCATGGGCATCGACAAACCGGACATCCGCTACGTCATCCACTACGACATCCCGAAGAGCCTAGAGGGCTACTATCAGGAAACCGGACGAGCGGGTAGGGACGACGGCGATGCCCGCTGTATCGCCTTCTACGACTACGAGGACTTGAACCGCTTGGAACGCCTGGCCAAAGGGAAACCGGTCGCGGAACAGGAAATCGCCCGGCAGCTGCTGTCGGAAGTGATGTCCTACGCGGAATCCACCTTGTGCCGCCGCCGTCACCTGCTGTTCTATTTCGGGGAGACCTACGACAAGGAGAACTGCGGCTGCTGCGACAACTGCCTGCATCCCCGCCAGACGATAGAAGGAAAGGAATACGTTCAGATTCTGCTCTCTTGTATCAAAGAGTTAAAGCAACAGTTTAAGGATAAGCACATCATCCACATCATACGGGGCGAGCTGACCAACGACGTGAAGAAATTCAAGCACAACACCCTTTCCTCTTTCGGGGAAGGCAGTGACTGCGACGAGAAGTTCTGGGAGGCCGTTATCCGCCAGGCCTTGTTCGCCAAACTGATTGTCAAGGAAATTGAGAATTACGGTATCCTGAAAATCAGTTCATTGGGAGAAAAATTCCTGAAACGCCCGTATTCCATTCCTTTGTCCGTTCCGCATCAGCGGACAGACACCTCCAACGACATGGACGACGTGGAGGACGCGCCCGACATCATGATGGGACAGAAGGGCGGCATCGTGGACAAAGTGCTGTACACCATGTTGAAAGACATGTTAAAAGCCTTGGCCAAAAAAGAGAACCTTCCGCCTTACGTCATTTTTCAGGAGACCTCTTTGGAGGACATGTGCGTGCAGTACCCGACCACTCTGGAGGAAATGACGCAGATTACCGGTGTGGGCATCGGCAAGGCGCAGAAATACGGCAAGCCCTTCGTGGATCTCATTCGGAAATACGTGGAGGACAACGAGATCGAACGTCCACAAGACTTGGTGGTCAAATCGGCCATCAACAAATCCGGACTGAAGGTCCACATCATTCAGAACATCGACCGGCGCATTGATTTTGAAGACATTGCGGCTTCCAAAAAACTGACAATGGAGGAGCTGCTGACGGTCATTGAGCGCATTGTGATTTCCGGCACCAAACTGGACATCAACTACTACATTGACGAAGTGATTGACGAGGCGAGGCAGGAGGAAATCATGGACTACCTGCAATCCTCCGAATCCGACGATCTGGAAGAAGCGCTGCGCGAGCTCGGCGAGGACTCCTATACCTTGGAGGAACTGCGGCTGATGCGGATCAAGTTCATCTCTGACGTGGGGAATTAATGGTTTATCAGAAAAATAAGTAACAGATGGAAATCAATTTGGAAAAACAGGAAGTGCCGATGTATGCAAGCCTTCCGACCGAAAACATTACACAGGACGAAAAAACCGAATCCACGGAGCCGGACACCACGCCCGTCCCGGAGAAAACGGAAAGCTGCGGCTGCCAGACGCCACCCCGGAGGCCGCGCTGCTGCTGGGTGACCGTCGGCTTCATCGCCGCCTTTGCCGCCATTATCGCGCTTTTCATACTGTTTTTCACCCAAAAGGGAGGCAATGCCAAGGAAAACAAGGCCTTGAATGCCCTGATGCAAAATGGGGAGACCCCTTACATCCTGACCGTCAATAACGACTCCATCGTCGCGCAATTCGTGCTGGTGGACATACTGACCAAGGACTTGGAGGAGGAGACCACCCGTTACCAGAAAGAGCTACAGTCCAAACAATCCGCACTGGAGGAGAAATACAGCAACTATCAGATCAATGTGCAGAACCAGGTGCTGACCAAAACGCAGATGCAGAACGCGGAGAAACAGCTGACGCAGGAGGCCGCCGCGCTGAAGACCCTTCAGGAAAAATACGCCACCATTTTGGCCGGAAAGCAAGCCTCTGTGCAAAAGGAGATTGCGGATTCCATCATCAACGTGACGACCCGCATCAACGAAAAGAAATACCACGCCAAGTACGTGATGGCCACCTCGACCGGTTCCGCCCTGATTTACACCAGCCCGGAATACGACATCACCGAAGAGGTCATTGCCGAACTGAACCGCACATACGGAAAGAGCCATGGGAACTAAACGATGCTTTCTCGCACTGGCTTTGCTGCTGCTGTTCGTCTCCTGCAAGCAGCAAGTGGACAGGAAGGTGGTGAGCCGCTATGCCGACAACCGTCCCCGCATTGTCCAGGAATACGTGACCGTAGGAGAAAAATCCGTGATGCACAAGGAAATCCATTATTTTCCCGGTGAAAAAAAATACATAGAAAAAACCTTTGACAACGAAGGAATTCCCGACGGAACCTGGGTTAGCTGGTACGAAAACGGTAACAAGAACAGCGAAGGGACCTACCGGAACGGCCAATGGCAGGGCACCTACAGGGTGTGGCATCCGAACGGACGGCTTTTCTACATAGGGGAGTACGACCGGGGCAAGCGCACCGGCGTGTGGAAATTCTACGACAGCACCGGCCGCTTGCTGCGCACGGAGGAATGTGCTTATGAATAAAGAAGACAGAAGTAAGAAATAAATATAAATCAAATAAATATCAATAATTATCATGAAAGACATTGATTGGAAAAACTTATCCTTCGGTTACATGAAAACCGACTACAACGTGAGGTGTTACTATCGTAACGGAAAATGGGGAGAACTGGAAGTGTCTTCTTCGGAAGAGATTCCCATCCACATGGCCGCCACCTGCCTGCACTACGGTCAGGAAGGTTTTGAAGGCCTGAAGGCTTTCCGTGGCAAAGACGGAAAAGTGCGTGTTTTCCGTATGGATGAGAACGCCAAACGCCTGGCTTCCACCAGCCACGGCATCATGATGGCCGAAATGCCGCTGGATCTGTTCCGCGCCGCTATCGAGAAGGTCGTCCGCCTGAACCAGGATTTCATTCCGCCTTACGGAACCGGAGCCTCCCTGTACATCCGTCCGCTGCTGATCGGCACGGGAGCCCAGGTGGGTGTGAAACCGGCCAACGAATACCTGTTTGTCGTTTTCGTGACCCCGGTCGGTCCATATTTCAAAGGCGGCTTCACGGCCAACCCCTATGTCATCACCCGCAAGTACGACCGTTCCGCTCCGCTGGGAACCGGTGTCTACAAAGTTGGCGGCAACTACGCGGCCAGCATGCGCGCCCACACGGAAGCCTGCCACGGCGGGGAATACGCCTGCGAATTCTATCTGGACGCCAAGGAGAAACACTTCATCGATGAAGCCGGTGCAGCTAACTTCTTCGGCATCAAGAACAACACCTACATCACGCCCCAGTCCACCAGCATTCTGCCCTCCATCACCAACAAATCCCTGATGCAGCTGGCCGAACACTTAGGCATGAAGACCGAACGCCGTCCCATTCCGATTGAGGAACTGGAAACCTTCGAAGAGGCCGGTGCCTGCGGAACCGCCGCCGTCATCAGCCCCATCCAGCGCATTGACGATCCGGAGAACAACAAATCCTACGTCATTTCCAAGAACGGACAGCCCGGACCCTGGTGCAAGAAGCTCTACACCGCCTTGCAGCAGATCCAATACGGAGAAGCCGAAGACGTGTTCGGATGGTGCGACATCATCAATCTTTAACGGGAAACCAAGTGATCACGTATGGGTGAAGAGGGCGTCACAGCACGCTCTCTTCGCTTGTTACCTAAAACAAAAAACATGACAGCATACGATTTATTAGTGATAGGCAGCGGTCCCGGCGGCTATGTCGCGGCCATCAAGGCGGCGCAGGCCAGTATGAAAACCGCTGTGATAGAACGCGCTGAATTAGGCGGCATTTGCCTGAACTGGGGTTGCATCCCGACCAAGGCCCTCATGAAGTCGGCGCAGGTGTACCATTACATGAAGCATGCGGCGAACTATGGCGTGAAAACGGAAGGGGAGGTGACTCCCGATTTCCCCGCCATCGTGCAACGCAGCCGGGGCGTGGCGGAAACCATGAGCAAAGGCATTCAGTATCTGTTCAAAAAGAACAATGTGGACGTGATTGCCGGTAGCGGAAAACTCTGCGGAAAACACCAGGTGGAAGTGCTTGGAACCGACGGAGAACGTGCCATTTACGAAGCCACACATATCATTTTGGCCACCGGAGCCCGCTCCCGCGTGCTGCCCAACCTGCCGCAAGACGGCAGAAAAATCATCGGGTACCGCGAAGCCCTGACACTGCCGGAACTGCCGAAATCCATGGTGGTGGTCGGCAGCGGCGCCATCGGCAGCGAACTTGCCTACTTCTACAATAGCTTGGGTGTGCAGACCACATTGATTGAGCTGCTTCCGCACATCTTGCCCGTGGAGGACGAGGAAATCGCCAAGCATGTGGACCGCGCTTTCCGCAAACAGGGCATGAAAATCATGACCGAAGCCAATGTGGAGCGTGTGGACGTGGAAGGCGACATCTGCCATGTCTTTGTGAAGGACAAAAAAGGCAAGGACGTGCAGGTGGACGCGGATGTGGTGCTTTCCGCCGTCGGCGTGCAGACCAATATCGAAAATCTTGGACTTGAAGAACTTGGCATTCAAGTGGAAAGAGGCAAGGTGGTGGTGGACGACTACTACCGCACCAATGTGGAAGGCGTATACGCCATCGGTGACATTGTGCACGGACCGGCTTTGGCCCACGTGGCCTCCCAGGAAGCCCATGTCTGCGTGGAGAAAATCGCCGGACACAATCCGGAACCGGTGGACTACACCAACGTTCCAGGCTGCACCTACACCATGCCGGAAGTGGCTTCTGTCGGTTTGAACGAACAGAAGGCCTTGGAAGCCGGTTATGAAATCAGCATCGGGCGTTTCCCCTTCACTGCGTCCGGAAAAGCGACCGCCGCCGGTAACCGGGACGGTATGGTGAAAGTGATTTTCGACAACAAAACCGGCAAATTGCTGGGATGTCACATGGTAGGGGACAATGTGACAGAAATGATAACGGAAGCGGTGGTGGCACGCAAAGCCGGCATGACCGCACAACAGCTGATGAATGCCATTCATCCGCACCCGACCATGTCGGAAGCGGTGAAGGAGGCCGTTGAGGCGGCCTGCGGCGAAGCCGTGCATGTTTAACCTCTTGCGGCGCCGGCAAAGCCGGCACCGCTTCAAAACCAAGACCCAATCATGAAAAAAGCATACGTATTTCCCGGCCAGGGTGCCCAGTACGCAGGCATGGGGAAAAAAGGATACGAGGAGAACCCGCAAATCAAAGCCCTGTTTGAGCAGGCCAACGACATTTTAGGGTTCCGCATCACCGACATCATGTTTTCCGGCACCGATGAGGAGCTGAAGCAGACCAAGGTCACCCAACCCGCCATTTTTCTGCATTCGGTGTCCCTTGCCCTGTACGGCATCGCGGATTTCCATCCGGACATGGTGGCCGGACATTCCTTAGGTGAGTTTTCCGCCCTCGTCGCCAACCGCTGCCTTTCCTTCGAGGACGGGCTGCGCTTAGTGGCCCAGCGTGCCGACGCCATGCAGAAAGCCTGTGGCTTGCAGGAATCCACGATGGCAGTCGTGCTTGGGCTTCCAAACGACAAAGTGATGGAAATCTGCCAGTCTGTCACGGATGAGGTGGTGGTGCCCGCCAATTTCAACTGTCCGGGACAAGTCGCCCTTTCCGGCTCCCTGCGGGGCATAGAAAAGGTATCCGTCCTCATGAAGGAAGCCGGCGCCAAGCGGGTGCTGCCCTTGAAGGTCAGCGGAGCCTTCCATTCCCCCTTCATGGAACCCGCCCGTATCGAACTGGCGGAGGCGGTGGACAAAACCACCTTTCACGCCCCCGTCTGCCCGATTTACCAAAACTGCACGGCAGCTCCGACCGCGGACACCGAAACCATCAAGCGCAACCTCAAGGCGCAGCTGACCGCGCCCGTCCGTTGGACGCAAAGCGTGGAGGCCATGGTGGCTGACGGCGCAACGGAGTTTGTGGAGCTCGGCCCCGGCAGCGTGTTGCAGGGACTGATCCGCAAAATCCATCCAGAAGCCGTTGTTTCGGGCATGGAGTAGGCATTTTCGCAAATCAAGAGCGAAACAAACGATTTTTCTGTCCTCAAAAGGGCGGACGTATTGTTTTCTTTTGTATTTTTGCAAGCTTCAAGCATATGCAACCATGCAAAAGAAACGGATAGACATTTTAGGGGCTAACGGGCAATTGGGAAACGAATTGCGTTTGCTTTCAGCCCGTTATCCGGAATGTGAATTTGTATTCTCCGATGTGGCGGATGTGGACATCACCGACCAGGCGCAATTGCACGCCCATTTGGAGAAAATCCGTCCGCAAGTGGTGGTGAACTGCGCCGCCTATACGGCCGTGGACAAAGCTGAAACCGAAGGCGCGGTCCTGGCAGAGGCGGTGAACCACAAGGCAGTCAGCCAATTGGCCGCTTTTACGCACGAATTTTCCTACCTGCTTATCCACATCTCCACAGACTATGTGTTTGACGGGACTTCCTGCAAACCCTATTTGGAAACCGACACCTGCCATCCGATTTCCGTCTACGGACGCACCAAGCGGGCGGGAGAGGAAGCGGTGCTGTCGGAAGCGAAGCGGGCCGTCATTCTACGCACGGCATGGCTGTACTCCGCTTTCGGGAACAATTTTGTGAAAACCATGCTGCGGCTTGGCAAGGAGCGTCCGGAGGTGAAGGTGGTGACCGACCAGATAGGATCGCCCACCTATGCCGCCGACCTGGCCGACGCAGTGATGCGCTGGGTGGAGCGGGAAGCACGCGTGCAAGACGTGCAACTGTACCATTTCACCAATGAAGGGGTGTGCAGCTGGTACGATTTCGCGCGAAGCATCATTGCCCGTGTTTCCTCCAACTGCCGTGTGCTGCCCATTCCGTCGGAGGCATATCCCGCCCCGGCGCCCCGGCCGTTCTACAGCGTGTTGGACAAACGGAAAATCAAGCAGGTCCTGCAAATGGAAATCCCTCATTGGGAGGACGCCCTGCAACGCTGCCTGACCAAACTGTTGTAAAGAAGAAAGAAGAATGTTTGTAATTATAAATTAAAGACGATGAGTAGAATTGTGCACATTACAGGACGACAGATCCTGGATTCGAGAGGAAACCCCACTGTGGAAGTTGATGTTTACACCGAAGCCGGCGCCATGGGGCGCGCTGCGGTCCCTTCCGGTGCTTCCACGGGTGTCCACGAAGCGGTGGAATTGAGGGATGGTGATGAAAGTTTATATAAAGGCAAAGGAGTGTTGAAAGCGGTGCAGGCCGTAAACAACACCATTTCGGAAGAATTGAACGGCTACCCTGTAGACCGTCAGGATTTGATAGACGCCCGCATGATTGAACTGGACGGGACGGAAAACAAAGGAAATTTCGGAGCCAACGCCATTTTGGGCGTTTCCCTGGCATGCGCCAAAGCGGCGGCGCAGGAGACAGGGCAGGAGCTGTTCCGTTACCTCGGCGGCATCCACGCGCACCGGCTGCCCATCCCGATGATGAACATCCTCAATGGCGGAAAACATGCCGACAATGCCATTGATTTCCAAGAGTTCATGATCATGCCTATCGGAGCTTCCTGTTTTAGCGAAGCCCTGCGTTGGGGAACGGAAGTGTTCCACACCCTGAAAAGCGTGCTGAAAGATCGCGGACAATCCACCAATGTCGGCGACGAAGGCGGTTTCGCCCCCAACCTGAAATCCAACGAGGAAGCCATCGAAGTGGTGTTGGAAGCCATTGAAAAAGCCGGTCTGAAACCGGGGCAGGACGTGGCCATCGCCTTGGACCCCGCCTCTTCGGAGTTCTATGACGAAAAAACGAAGACTTACAAGTTCTTATGGTCTGACAAACGGGTGCTTACACAAGAACAGATGGTGGAGTATTGGGTGGACTGGACAAAGAAATACCCCATTGCATCCATTGAGGACGGTTTAGCCGAAGACGACTGGGACAGCTGGAAACTGCTGACCGACAAAATCGGAAACCGTGTGCAACTGGTCGGCGACGACCTCTTTGTCACCAATGTGAGCCGTCTGCAAATGGGCTTCGAAAAGCAGGTGGCCAACTCCATCCTGATCAAACTGAACCAAATCGGTACCCTGACGGAGACCATGCAGGCCATTTTCCAGGCGCAGCGTCACGGCTATACGGCCATCATCAGCCACCGCTCCGGCGAAACGGAGGACACCACCATCGCCGACCTCACCGTGGCTTTCAACACCGGTCTCATCAAGACCGGTTCCGCCAGCCGCACCGACCGCATCTGCAAATACAACCAGCTGCTCCGCATCGAGGAGAGCTTGGGCGACGCCGCCGGTTTCTGGGGCAAGGATTTCCCTTACGCCATTCGCTAAGCAAGCATTTGATTTTGAAAATGCAAAGGGTGCCTGCAGGCACCCTTTTTTTGTGCTTGCTTTTTCTGTCGAAAAAAAAAATCCGCCACCCATACCGCAATAAGCGGCGGAAAAAAGCGTTCTTGGAATAGCTGAAACAAATAGGACATGAGCAGTACGTATTCCCTTTGGTTTATTCCGTTGTGCCTGCTGGCGGGCATTGGCTATGCCATGCTGCTGTACGGAAGCGGCAAGGGATACGCCTATCCGCCACGTGTACGGCGGCTGCTGTTCGCGCTGCGTGCTTTCGTCGTTTCCGCGCTCTGCTTTCTGCTGCTGCGCCCGGTGATGGAACGCAAGGTAAAGGAAGTGGAAAAACCTGTCATCGTGATTGGTATCGACAATTCCGAATCCGTCACCGAAAACAGGGACTCCGTCTTTTACCGCACCACCTACACGGAAGAACTGCAAAAACTGATAAAGGATTTGTCCAAGGATTACCAGGTGGATCCTTATTTGTTCGGCAACGAGACGCGTATGGGGGACCGGCCCGATTTTCGGGACAAGGAAACCGATTTGTCGCAGCTTTTCTCCATGGTGGAGCAGCAATACGCCCACCGCAACGTGGGGGCCGTGGTCTGCCTGAGCGACGGCATAGCCACCGGAGGCGGGGATCCGCTGTACACCGCCCGCCGCCTGCGTTTCCCTATCTACACCGTGGCCTTGGGCGACACTTCGGAGACCAAAGACGCGCTGATTGCCAACGTCCACTGCAACCGCAGCGTTTTCCGGGGCAACCGTTTCCCCTTGGAGATTTTGGTGCAGGCGCGGCAGCTGAAAGGGAAGCAGACCCGCTTGCAGGTGCTGGAAGGGGGAAAGGTCATTTTTGAAAAGGACATCCGTTTCACCGGGAGCAATTATTCGGAATGGGTGAGGCTGCACCGGGAGGCGGGCGCAGCCGGCATGCTGCACTACCGCATCCGGATTTCCGCCACAGAAGGCGAACGGACGGAAAGCAACAACACCGCCGACGTGTGGGTGCAGGTGCTGGACGAGAGCCACCCCGTCGCCATTGTGTACCAGTCGCCGCATCCGGATGTGGCGGCCCTGAAGGAGGCCCTTCGCGACAATCCCATGTACACCGTGGAGTGTTTCCCCTTGGAGCAGTTCCATCCGGAAAACAAGCCTTACGAAGTGTGGGTGCTGCATCAGCTGCCCACCAATTCCAAGCCCATGCAGGCCTTGCTGGAGCAGGCAAGTCGCAGCGGGACCAGCCTGCTGTTCTTCACCGGCGACATGGCAGGGGATGTGCGCCTGCCCGTGGAAAGCGGCCTGCAAGTGCGCAAGGAGCGGCAGATGCAGAACGACGCCTATCCCGCCTTGAACCCCGATTTCGCCGACTTCAACATCCCGGAAATCTTTGCGCAGGCTTTGCCGCAGTATCCGCCCATACAGCTTCCCTTCGGCCAATATACCCTGGACGCGGCCACCAAAGTGTGTCTGTACCAGCGCATCAACAATATGACCACCCCGTACCCGCTGCTTTTCCTGCACGATGCAGGACAGGGGAAAAGCGCCACCGTGCTGGGGGAAGGATGGTGGCGGTGGCGGATGCACCACTACTTGAGCGAAGGCAGCCACGAAGCCTTCAACGCCTTTACCGCCCAGCTTTTCCAATACCTGACCACCAAAGAGGACAAACGTTTTTTCCGGGTCAAGGGGAAAAATCTTTTCTCTGAAAACGAGCGCATTCGCTTCGACGCGGAATGCTATACCAAAAACTACGAATTGGACAACCGCCCCGAAGTGGAGATGAGCGTCCGTTCGCTTTCCGGCTCCTACAGTCACCGCTACGTGTTTTCCCGCAGCATGCAGGCCTATCAGCTGGACCTCGGTACGCTTCCCGAAGGGGATTACCAATGGACGGCCTCCACACGCATAGGGAACTCGCCCTACAGCCAAAGCGGGCATTTCAGCGTGCAGGCCTTGCGCAAAGAGACGCTGGAGCTTCGCGCGGACCATCAGCTGTTGCTGAACCTTGCGGAAATCAACGGAGCCAAAATGCTGTATCCGAAAGAAATAAGGAAAATTGCCAAAGAAATTCGCTCCCAGGATAAAATAAAAAGCGTGGCAAGATATACTAAAAAGAGCCAATCCTTGTTAGATAATGGTATCCTTGGGCTGTTCCTGCTGCTGCTTTTGGGAGGGGAGTGGGCGCTGCGCAAATGGAGTGGAAATTATTAGAAAAAAACAGAACTTTTCAGAAAAAACAACGTACATTGCACTATGGGCATAGCCATGAAAAATAGCAGAAAAACAGCACGAAAACATCTTTTGGCATGGGGAATGGCCGTCTGCCTGCTGGGAGGCGTGCCTTCCGCGGACGCCCAAGGGCCCTCCGGACGCAACGCCACCATGCGCACGTCTTACGTCGATTTGAGCGAAGCGGCGGAGCATACTGTCAATACCGTGGTGCATATCAACGCTTTAATGCGTCAGAAAAACAGCATGTGGGACAATTTCTTCTCGGATCCCTTTTTCAATTTCTTCAACTACCAGTCGCAGCCGCAGGTGTACCAGGCCTACGGTTCCGGCGTGATCCTGTCCGGGGATGGCTACATCGTGACCAATAACCACGTGGTGGCGGATGCCGAAAAAGTGACAGTCACCTTGAACAACAAGCGCAAATACGAGGCGGAAATCATAGGCACGGACGCCGCAACGGATCTGGCCCTGCTGAAAATCGACGCCACAAACTTGGATTACATCGAATACGGCAACTCCGACGAGCTGCGCCTGGGCGAATGGGTGCTGGCGGTGGGCAACCCCTACAACCTGAATTCCACGGTCACGGCGGGGATTGTCAGTGCCAAAGCACGTAACCTTAATATTTTAGGAAAAGGAAGCAGCGTGGAGTCCTTCATTCAGACCGATGCTGCGGTAAACAGCGGCAACAGCGGCGGCGCCTTGGTGGACGTCTCGGGGCGTCTGGTGGGCATCAACGCGGCTATAGCCTCCAACACAGGCTCTTATGCGGGCTATTCTTTCGCCATTCCAGTGAACATTGTCCGCAAGGTGGTGCGCGACATCCGGGAATACGGCCGGGTGCAGCACGTGCAAATCGGGGCTTCGTTTGAGGAAGTCGGCGGAGAGAAGGCGGAAGAGCTCGGATGGAAGGAAATCAAGGGCTTGCAGGTCACTTGGATAGCCGAAAACGGTTCCTTGGCCGAAGCGGGCCTGCGCCAGGGCGACATACTGCTGCAAGTGGACGGCAGGGAAACCAATTCTGTCTCCGAACTACAAGAGCTACTGGATCAGAAACTTCCCGGCGAAAGCGTAAAACTGGAAGCCTTCCGGGAGAAAAAACGCTTCACCGCGACCGCCGTGCTTCAAAATCCCCGGGGAGGCACTGAAATTCTCGGCAAAGAGGATTTCCGGGTGACGGACTGCTTAGGCGCGGAACTGCAACCCATGCCCGCCAAGGAAAAAGCCCGCTACCGCGTGCAGCAGGGCCTTACAGTCAAAAAGCTGGGGGACGGCCTACTGAAAAAAGCCGGCATACAGGAGGGCTACACCATCCTTTCGGTAGACCAAAAGCCTGTCGGCAGCGTGGCGGATTTGGAGAAAATATTGGAGAATAAGAGCGGAAACGTGCTGATTGAAGGGTTTTACCCCAACGGTTTCCTCTATTACTACACCATCACTTTGTAACACGATAGCTAATTAAACATATTGCAATGAGGCAGTTAAAAATTTCACACTCTATCACCAACCGGGACAACAGCTCGTTTGAGAAGTATTTGCAGGACATCAGCCGGGAACAGATGATTGGTCCCGATGAAGAAGTGGAGCTGGCCCAACAGATCAAGGCAGGCAACAAGGAAGCGTTAGACAAACTGGTGCGCGCCAACCTGCGTTTTGTGGTTTCCGTCGCCAAGCAATACCAGAACCAGGGGTTAGGCTTGCAAGACCTGATCAACGAAGGCAATTTGGGACTTATCAAAGCCGCCAAGCGTTTCGACGAGACGCGCGGCTTCAAATTCATTTCGTATGCCGTGTGGTGGATACGCCAGTCCATTTCCCACGCCATCGCCGACCAGTCCCGCATTGTCCGTCTGCCCGTAAACCAATTGGGTGCCGTCAACCGCATCAAGAAGGAGATTTCCCGTCTGGAGCAGATCTATAACCGTCCGCCTACCATAGAGGAAATTTCGGAAGTCATTGACATGACGCCGGATAAGATAGGTGAAATCATCAAAATATCGGCGCGTCACCTTTCCATGGACGCTCCCATCAACAACGAGGACGACACCTGCTTTATCGACACCTTCATCAGCAACGACGGAGGAGGCCACACCGACGCCCCGCTTTTGCAGGAATCCTTGGAGAAAGAGATCAACCGCTCTTTGGAGGTGCTGGAACCACGGGAGAAAGATTTGATTTGCATGTATTTCGGCATCGGCATGTCGCACGAGTACACCTTGGACGAAATCGGCGAGAAGTACAACATGACCCGGGAGGCCACGCGGCAAATGAAGGAGAAAGCCTTGAAAAAGCTGCGCAAAACAGGCATCAAACGATTGAAACCTTATTTATAAACTAATTTAACTAACCCTAAAACCCTTTTTTATGCATTATTTATTCACTTCAGAATCCGTATCGGAAGGCCATCCCGACAAAGTGGCCGATCAGATTTCCGACGCATTGTTGGATGAATTTCTCCGCAGGGACCCCATGGCCAAAGTGGCTTGCGAAACCCTGGTGACCACCGGAACCGTGGTCTGCGCAGGTGAAGTCAAGACGCATTCCTACGTGGACATTCAGGAAACCGCCCGCCAAGTGATTCGCGAAATCGGCTATACCAAAGGCGAGTACATGTTTGAGGGAAACTCTTGCGGCGTGTGGTCCGCCATTCACGGACAGTCACCCGACATCACCCAAGGCGTGGAACGTCAGGAAGAGGAAAGCCAAGGTGCCGGCGACCAAGGCATGATGTTCGGCTACGCCTGCAAGGACATGGACAACTACATGCCCCTGCCCATTGAACTGGCCCACCGTCTGGTACAGGAATTGGCCGCCATCCGCAAGGAAGGGAAGCAGATGCGCTACCTCCGTCCGGACGCCAAGTCCCAAGTCACCATCGAATACGACGAAAACGACAAGCCTGTGCGCATCGACACCATTGTACTGTCCACCCAGCACGACGAATTTCTTCCGTCGGAAGAGGACATGCTGCAACAAATCCGTCAAGACGTAGAGCATATTTTGATTCCCAGAGTGAAAGCAAGCTGCCCCGAAAAAGTGCAGGCCTTGTTCCAGGCGTATCGGCTTTTTGTCAATCCGACCGGAAAATTTGTCATCGGAGGTCCCCATGGCGACACCGGCCTGACCGGACGCAAAATCATTGTGGACACCTACGGCGGCAAAGCGGCGCACGGCGGGGGATCCTTTTCCGGCAAAGACAGCTCCAAAGTGGACCGTTCCGCAGCCTACGCGGCCCGTCATATCGCCAAAAACCTGGTGGCCGCCAACGTGGCGGAGGAAGCCTTGGTGCAGATTGCCTATGCCATAGGCGTGGCGGAACCGGTGGGCGTGTATGTGCACACCTACGGCAGCTGCAACGTCCGCGACGCGGAAGGCAAGCCCATGAGCGACGGGGAAATCGCCCGCATTGTGAAAAGCGTGTTCGATTTGCGTCCCTATGCCATCACCCGGCGTTTCGGCCTGCGCAATCCCATTTTCTTCCCGACGGCCTCCTACGGCCATTTCGGACGTGACGTGTACCAAAAGGAGGTCGAAGTGTTCTATCAGGACGAGGAAACCGTGACCCGCATGGAAAACGGGCAGCCGCATCACTACAAAACCGTGGAATTTTTCCCTTGGGAGAAACTGGATGCAGTGGACAGCCTCCGCAAGGCGTTCGGAATCGCTTAACACAGCCAACGAAGCCGCCTTATGCCAAAATTCACCCATTTGCACGTACATACGCATTATTCCATCTTGGACGGCATGTCCACCGTTCAGGGCTTGGTGGACAAATGCCTCAAGGTCGGCATGAACGCCATGGCCATCACCGACCACGGCACCATGTTCGGCATCAAGGAATTTTTCGATTATGCGGAAAAGAAGAACGGCAAGACAAGGGATGAGATTAAGGAGGCTGAAAACGAACTGCAAAACCTGAAGGAAAACGGGGCGGACGAAGCCGCTGTCGCCGCCTGCACCCAAAAACTGGAAGCCGCACGCAGCCGCATTTTCAAACCGATTTTCGGCTGTGAAGTCTATGTGGCCAAACAAACCCAGACCAACCCGGACGGCAGCCGCCTGGTCAAGGGGCACAAGGAGAATTCCAGCGGCTATCACCTGATTCTGCTAGCGAAAAACGAAACCGGCTACCACAACCTGTGCAAACTGGTGTCCGCCGCCTGGATAGACGGCCTGTACTACCGGCCCCGCATCGACCGCCAGCTGTTGGAGCAATACCATGAAGGCCTTATCGTTTCGTCCGCCTGTCTGGCCGGGGAAATTCCAAGGGCTTTGTCCGCAGGCCAGTACGAGAAAGCAAAAGAGGCCGTGCTGTGGTACAAGCAATTATTCGGAGAGGACTATTACCTGGAGATTCAGCGTCACCCTACGGACAAACCCGGAGGCAACCACGAAGTGTACGAACAGGAACGGGAGATTCAGGACAGCCTGCTGCGCTTGGCACAGGACACCGGCACCAAAATCATCTGCACCAACGACGTGCATTTTGTGGAAGAAGAGCACGGGGAGGCGCAGGATTTGCTTATCTGTCTGAACACCAACGAGAAATACGACACTCCGGACCGCATGCGCTACACCAAGCAGGAATGGCTGAAAACACCGGAGGAAATGGCCGCGCTCTTTACGGATATACCTGAAGCGCTGGCTAATACACAAGAGATTGCTGACAAGGTGGAAAGCTTCAAGCTGAGACATGCCCCCATCATGCCGATGTTCGACATTCCCGAGGACTTCGGCACGGTGGAAAGCTACAAGGAAAAAATTTCGGAGGAGGAGCTGCGCGCCGAATTCGAATCCGATGCGGAAGGGAAGGGGCGTATTGAGAAATTGGGCGGCATAGAAAAAGTCTACCGCATCAAATTGGAGTCGGACTACCTGCGCAAACTCACCTTGGAGGGTGCGTACCACCGCTACGGAAATTCGCTCTCGGACGAAATCATGGAGCGCATTGACTTCGAATTGACGGTAATGCGAAACATGGGTTTTCCCGGATACTTCCTTATCGTTCAAGATTTTATCGCTGCAGCCCGCCAAATGGGAGTGTCGGTGGGGCCGGGACGTGGTTCCGCCGCCGGTTCGGTGGTGGCCTACTGCCTGCGCATCACGGATGTGGACCCCCTGAAATACGATTTGCTGTTTGAGCGTTTCCTGAATCCGGACCGTATTTCCCTGCCCGATATTGACGTGGATTTCGACGACGATGGTAGATACAAGATATTAGACTGGATTACAAAAAAATACGGAAAAGAGAGGGTCGCACACATTATCACCTATGGCACCATGGCCACCAAATCCAGCATCAAGGACGTGGCCCGGGTGCTGGACTTGAGCCTGGCGGAGTCTTTGCGCCTCACCAAACTCATACCCGGAGAACTTCCCGAAGATCCGGCCACCCACAAGCCCGCAAAAATAAATGTCAAGAACTGCGTGAACCTTGTTCCGGAACTGAAAAAGGCCTGTGAAAACGACCCCTTGGTGAAGAAGGTGATGGTTTACGCCTCCCAGTTGGAAGGCACAGTACGCCAAATCGGCGTGCACGCCTGCGGCATCATCATCGGGGCTGACGACCTGACCAAATTCGCGCCCTTGTCCACGGTAAAAGACAAGGAAACAGGCGAATCCGTATTGGTCACCCAATACGAGGGAACGGTCATTGAGGATGTCGGACTGATCAAAATGGACTTCCTCGGCTTGCGCACCCTCTCCATCATCAAGGACACGCTGGAAAACATCCGAAAATCCCGGAAAGAGGAAGTGGACATCGACGCCATCCCCATCGACGACGAGCTGACCTATCAGCTTTTCTGTGAGGGACATACGGTAGCCACCTTCCAGTTTGAATCGCCGGGCATGCAGAAATACCTGAAGGAGCTGCATCCGTCCAAATTTGAGGACCTTATCGCCATGAACGCCCTCTACCGCCCCGGTCCCATGGACTACATCCCGCAGTTCATCAACCGGAAACAGGGGAGGGAGGCCATTTCCTACGACATCCCCATCATGGAGCAGTACCTGAAGGAGACCTACGGCATCACCGTCTACCAGGAGCAGGTGATGCTATTGTCCCGTCTGCTAGCCAATTTCACCCGAGGCGAATCCGACACCCTGCGAAAAGCAATGGGAAAGAAGCAGATTGCCAAAATGTTGGAATTAAAGGACAAATTCCTGCGGCAGGGCAAGGAAAACGGCCACGACCCCAAAGTGCTGGAAAAGATTTGGATGGACTGGGAGAAATTTGCCTCCTACGCCTTCAACAAATCGCACGCCACCTGCTATTCCTGGGTGGCCTACCAGACCGCCTACCTGAAAGCGCACTATCCGGCGGAGTTCATGGCAGCCAACCTGACGCACAACCAGAACGACATTTCCGAAGTCTCTGTGCTGATGGCCGAATGCAAACGCATGAAAATCATGGTGCTCGGACCGGACATCAACGAATCCGACCTGCATTTCACCGTCAATGCGAAAGGGGAAATCCGCTTCGGTCTGGCAGCCATGAAAGGCGTGGGCAAAGCGGCTTCCGAATCCATTGTGGAGGAAAGGGAACGCAACGGGGCCTACACTTCGGTCATGGATTTTCTGCAACGGGTGAATCTGCGCTCCTGCAACCGGAAATGCACGGAAAGCTTAGGAAAGGCGGGCGTGTTCGACTCCTTGAACGACATGCCGCGCGAATTGTTCGGGGACACTCCTTTTTTGGAGAAGATTTTCCACTACGCGGCGCATTATCAGGAACAGAAGAATTCCATACAAACCTCTTTGTTCGAAGAGGAAGCGGTCCGCATCGAGGACTCCGGCATCAGTATTCCGGAGGTACAGCCGTGGACGAACATGCAGCGCCTGCAACAGGAAAAGGAGATTTGTGGCTACTATGTGTCCGGGCATCCTTTGGACAGGTTCCGTCTGGAATGCAACAGCTTCGCCACCCACACCATTGCGGATCTGAAAAGCATTGCCGAAGCCGGAAAATCCGTGGCGGGCACCTTCCTCGTCCCATGCATGATTTTGCAGGCCGAAAATCTGACCAGCAAAAAAGGGAACGATTACGCCAAAGTGATGGTGCGCGATTACGAAAACGAGACCTCCCTGTTTGTGTTTGGAGATACTTTTCTGAAATACAAACATTTGCTGCAAACCGACTACTTGGTGATGCTCAGCTTGCAGACCCAAATCCGTAAATCCAACGGAGAAGGGACGGAGAGTTTTTCCTGGAAGGTGGACAAAGTGGAGGCCTTGGAGACCATGCTGGAGCAGCGCACCAAACGGATCAGGATGTACCTGCCTGTCCATCAGATAAACAACCATTTGGCGGAATACATCCAACAGCTTGCGGACACCGAGTCTCCGGACGCCACGCAGCAGCCCTGCGACATAGAAATTTTTGTCTGGGACGAGCTGTCCAAATTGGATGTGACACTGAGCATGATGCGAAAAAAATTGGATATTGCCGCCTTCTGCCATCAGGTGGAAGCAGATTATCCCGACATTGAATTAAAATTATTTTCCTGATTGGCATCATTGTTGGTTGGAAAAGTTTTCGGTTTTTTATGTGTCTAACTTATCTAAAACAAAGAATGAAAACAAAGTGTGTGAGTCTTTTCGTGCTCCTTCTCTTTTGCGGAAGCCTGCACGCGCAAACAACAGATCCGAAGTACATGGACGGCGCGGTCTATTTTCAGCTGAAAACAGAGTTTCCTTTAGCGGCCCTGCATGTGGACGGGAATGCCAGAGTGAACAGTCAGGACGTCAGTATGTTCAAGGATATTTTTGACCGCTATGAAGTGACGGATGTGCTGCGCCCCTTTCATCTGTTTGGGGACGCGAAACTGCTTCGCACACTGGAAGTCCGTTTCGCACGCTGGGAAGCTATTGATTCCTTGGTGGCCGATCTGCAAGCGCATGAATGGGTGGCCTATGCGGAGAAAGTCCCGCTGATGCGGACTTGTGGCACGCCGAACGACCCTTATTACGGCACGGTGAAAAACCGCAACTGGAAGTGGCATTTGGACCTGATTCACGCGGATTCCGCCTGGAAGGTGCAGCAAGGCAGCCCTAACATCAAAGTGGCGGTGGTGGACGGTTTTGTATGGGGAAATCACCCTGATTTGCAAATAGATTCAGCCAACCAATGCAGCGTCAGCTACAGCACCACCTCGGGCTACACCTATAGCGTGGGCTCCGCCGCACCGCCTGCGTCTGTCGTCCAAAACAACTCCGCCACAGCCTATCACTGTTCCCACGGCACGCATTGCGCCGGTCTGGTCGGTGCCATCAACAACAATGGGGAAGGCATCGCCTCCATCGGCAGCGGCGTGACCCTGATAGGCGTCGCCGCAACCACCAGCCAATACCCGACCGCCGTACTGTACGGTCTGCAAGGCGTGCAATGGGCGGCAGAACATGGCGCCAAGGTTATCAGCCTGTCATTCGGCACGACCGTGCCTACCACGATCCAACGCAACCTGATGCAGACCTGCCACGATGCGGGGATTGTGATGCTGGCCGCCGCCGGTAACGAGGGCGACGAAGAGAACGCCATCCTTTATCCCGCCGGCTACAACACGGTGATTTCCGTGGCCTCGGTGGACGGAGACGGAAAACTGTCGTATTTCTCCCAGTGGGGGAATGGCAGGGCGGACATCGCTGCCCCAGGCGGATACATCACCGGAACCACTTACCCTAACATCCTGAGCACCACTTTCTGTAAAGCCTATGCGGCTAGCAGCTACGGCTTTTCCAACACCTATTACGACGGCATGCAGGGAACCTCCATGGCCTGCCCCGTTGCCGCTGGAGTGGTGGGCCTGCTGCTCTCTTTGGACCCCACACTGAAACCCGATGAAATCAAAAGCCGCCTGCAACGCACTGCAACGCCTTTGAATCCGGCTTCCACCCACACTATCAGCGGATACGGCTACATTGACGCCTACGCCGCTTTGCTGAACGAACACCTGACACTCTCCAAGGACAGCCTTTTCTTCCCCAAGGATACGGGGCACAAACTCTCTCTAAGAATTTCATCTTCTCACACTTGGACATTGAGCGGGCTTCCTTCCTGGCTTTCGGCCAGCACCCTTTCCGGCACATCGGGAGAAACCGAGGTGATTTTCACTACTTTGGAGGAAAACACCACGGAAGACATCCGCACGGCGAGCATCCGCATTACCGGCGGCGGAAAGACAGACCCGAAAGAAATCTTTGTCTGCCAGGAAAAAACAAGCTTCTACCTTCGTGTTTCCCCGAAAAACATCACCTTGAACGGAAAAAAGAACGCCCGGGACACCTTTTATGTAAGCTGCTCCAATGCCTGGGAACTGGAAAACAGCAGCTCCTGGCTCTCGACAAGCATCCGGGAAGTGACGGCCGATTCCTTTGTCGTGACGCTGCAAACCTCTTCCAACAACTCCTCCGGGAAACTCAGGAATGTGGATTTGTTAGTCAAAGCGAAAGGTTTTGATTACGATACCGTATACGTGACGCAACTCATGAGCGATTTTCTCTCGCTTTCCTCCACCACGCTGGACATCGGACCGGCTACGAACGACACCGTTTCCATCACCGTGTATTCCAACATAAGCTGGACGCTGAACGGCAGCGCCACCTGGGTACAGGCTGACCACAGCCAAGGGAAGGACACGGAAAGAGTGGTTTTTACGGTTATTCAAGACAATACCACAGGTTCTGTACGCTCCAGCACTTTCCGCATCGGCAACATAAGCATCACCAAATCCTTTTCCATCAGACAGGCGCACAACCTTGCCGTGGTGGAGACCAATCCGGAAATCCTGCGCGTCATGCCGAACCCCACTAACGGTCGGGTGGAATGCACACTGATTGGAAAAGAAGCGGACCATGCCGGACTTTACGACATGCAGGGACGCCTTTTGCAGACCCGAAGCGTGGAAGCGCAGCGTGTCACCTTCGATTTGGACACCTATGCGGCGGGAATGTACCTGATCCGCTGCGGTCAGGCCACGGCCAAAATCATCAAGAAATAAGCGGAAAAAATTTCGGCTTATCGGAAATTCTTAAGGGTACGGCTGTCAAACACTGGACCGTCCGTGCACACGCACACATTTCCTTGCGCAACAGTGGGAGTGACGCAACAAAGGCAGGCTCCTAAGCCACAAGCCATGGTGTTCTCCAAGGAAACCTCGCAAGGGACAGACGCCGCTTCGGCCATACGCGCAACCGCTTTCATCATGGGGGTAGGGCCGCAGCAGAAAACCTTGTCGTAGCTTTTCAGGTTTTGCATCAGGCTGTGCTGTGTAATCAGCCCTTTCTCCCCAAGGCTGCCGTCATCGGTGGCAATGGCGGGCGTTTGCGGAAAACACTCCCTCAACTGCACAGACGCGGCGGTTTTCCCCGCCAAAAGCACCTGATAGGGGATATGCATGGTTTCCAGCTGTTTGGAGAGATAGACCATGGGCGCGATACCGGCTCCGCCGCCCAACAGCAGCGCGTGGCGCACGCCTTCCGTGCCGAATCCGTTCCCCAAGGGGAAAAGAATATCCAAGCTGTCTCCGGGAAGGCACTGGTCCAAGGCCCGCGTGCCTTTCCCCACCTTCTTGACATACAGGCTCAGGACATTGTGCTGCATGTCCACGTCGCAAACGGAAATGGGGCGGCGCAGAAACACCCCGGCAGTTTTCGGAACCAGCAGATTGACAAATTGTCCGGGACGCACTCCCTCCAAGTCACCTTGCTGCGGGCGCAGCCGCAGCATAAAATCCTGATCAGAAAAGGGAATATGCTCTATTACAGTGAAAAGTTCTCTTTTTTTCATTTGAATAACACTTCTATCGTTTCTTCGGTAATCCAACGCTTCCTGACCGTCAAGGGCTCCGGTGCGTAAAACACGGATTCGGCTTGCCTCCGCAGCAAGTATTTACCGCTGTCCCACTGCGCATTGCCGTTGCTGTCGCCAATCACCCGGACACAGTATTCGCCTTCCTCCACATAAGGGAAAAACACGGTGGCCGTATCCGCCGTCTGGGCATCCAAAGCAAGGGCCTGTGTGCATACGGTCTGGCCTTTCGCACGGACAAGCTGAATCATATAGGGATGTCTCTCAGGTAGCCGCAGGTGAAGCCGCAAACCGCCGTATTCCTTTTTCCCTTTCATGTGAAAATCCAGGGAAAGGGAGTCGTTGGTCAAGCCGTTGCAGGCGATGCAGGCGGAATCGGGAATACGGAGGGTGTAGTCGTAGCGTGCGCTCAACGGATAGTCCAGCACCAGCTCCCGGGGGCGCAAAGTGTCGGTGCGCAACAGAATGGGGCGGACCTCCTGGGTGTCCTTGGTTTTCTGATGCACTTGAAACAACTGGAAAACAGACGTATCCACCGACTGCAAAGGGTAGGCGAAGGTGACGCGGAAGTTTTCATGTATCTCCACCTGCATAGGGGCCTGGTATTTCAAAGGCGTGGCCGCAGCGGCGCCATCTTGGGTTTTGACGGTTTCTGCGGCATAGGGAATGAAGGTCACGGTGTCCCGACCCTCCTCACCGTACAGCAGCAGGAAGTCCGTCCGTTCCTTACGGGAAGTGTCGCAGCAATAAAACCTGAGCGTGTCTTTTCCGGCAGCATATTCCGTGACAAAAGCGGGAGTTTCCGTTCCCAAGGCTTGCAGCCGGACCTTTTCCGCCGGCAGGTTGAACACAAAGGTGTGCACCCCAGGCGCATCAGAGGTGTGCTGAAGGAATTGCAGCTTTTCCGGACGCTCCTGAAACAGCAGCAGCCTATGTTCTTCCAAGGCAAGGGTATCCGTTGCAGAAAGGGCACGGGCGCTTACCTTGCGGTTTTCCGGAATAAAGGCGAAACGTTCGTCCGTCTGGTCAAAACGACGGTTGAAATTCTTGTCCCCGAGGGCGTACAGGCGATATTCCCCGACCGGAATGTGCCCGAAACGGAATTTACCCTGCCTGTCAGTCAGGGTGAAAAAGTCCGGCGCGTCCCGCAAAGGGCAGGAATCGTCTTCCGAAACATAAAGCAGCACACATGCCTGCGCCACCGGCAGCAGGGTGTAGCTGTCCAGCACTTCCCCGCACAAAAAACCGGAATCCAGCGCGTCCCCCGTGGAGAACACGAAAGAGAAGGCCGGCGCGGCATTGCCTTCGGTGATGTCCTTGATGACGGAACCGCCCACGTCCACATGGTAGGTGGTATGCGGAAGCAAGCTATCTTTCAAGGTTATACAAAGGGTTTTTCCCTTAACGGCATATTGGGGCGCGTGCGTCTGGGCAGGCGTGATACGGATGCTGTCAGAAGGGGATTGCAGGGAGAAATATTCATTGAAGGAAAGACGGATTTGCGGCTTGTCCACCCGGACCGTCCGATTGGCCGGTTCGCTTTTCACGCATTGCGGCGGCTCGGTGTCCTTGGGACCGCCATGCAGTGTGGCACGGGTGGCGCAACTGCAAGCGAGAACAGCCGCAAAAGCCATTCCCACACAGTTGAATAAGCGTTTTTTTCGCATGCTAGACCAAACCGGAGAATCCCATAAAGGCCAAGGCCAAAATGCCTGCCGTAATCAAGGCGATAGGGGTTCCGCGCATGGATTTGGGCGTGTCGCTCAACTCCATCTGTTCCCGCAGACCGGCAAACAGAATCAGGGCCAAGCCGTAGCCTATGGCCGTCGCAAAGGCGAAAATCAGGCTGCCGCCCAAGGTGAAGCGCTGCTGTATGACCATGATGGCCACACCCAGCACCGCGCAGTTCGTGGTAATCAAGGGCAAAAACACACCCAGGGCCTGATACAGGGAGGGGGTGATTTTTTTGAGAATGATCTCCATCATCTGGACCAACGAGGCAATCACCAGAATAAAGCTGATGGTTTGCAGGTACTCCAGATGCAGGGGATTCAACACATATTCCTGAATCAGAAAGGTTACCAGGGTTGCCAGGGTGATGACAAAGACCACGGCACCCGACATGCCCACAGCGGTGGAAGTTTTATTGGAAACGCCCAAAAAAGGGCAGATGCCCCAAAATTGGGAGAAAACAATGTTGTTTACAAAAATGGCACTGACAATAATGATGAAAATCTCCATAATCCTCTAAATTTAAGCTTTTTTACGCACCGCATTGATAAAAGCGACAATGAAGCCCAAGGCCAGGAAGGCGCCCGGAGCCAAGACAAACACCAGAATGCCGTCCCCGGGGACGAGCTTGTGCCCGAACACCGCATAATTGCCCAAGAGTTCCCGGAACATACCGAGCAGGGTCAGACCGAAAGTGAAGCCCAGACCCATACCGGCACCATCCACAAAAGAGGACCAGAGGCCGTTCTTGGATGCGAAGGCTTCCGCACGCCCCAAGATGAGGCAGTTCACCACAATCAGCGGAATAAAGAGCCCCAGACTGGCATACAATTCAGGCAGGTAGGCCTCCATGCACATTTGCACAATGGTGACTAAGGAGGCGATAATCACGATAAAGGCCGGAATGCGCACCTTGTCCGGAATCAGCGATTTGACACAGGAAATGATGACGTTGGAAAGGATGAGCACCGCCGTGGTGGCCAAGCCCATGCCCAATCCGTTGACGGCAGAGGTGGTGACACCGAGGGTGGGGCACATGCCCAGCATCAGCACAAAAGTCGGACTTTCTTTGAAAAATCCCTTGGTGAAATTCTGTAATTGGTTCATGCTTGCTTCTCCTTATTTTTTTATGGCGTCAAAAGCCGTGTTCATGGCATCACAATAAGCTCTGGAGCTGATGGTTGCAGCGGTTATCGCCTGCACTTCCCCGCCGTCCTTTTGGACTTGCAGGGGGAACTGCTCCGGCTGCATCCCCTCGAATTGGGTGTAGAAGGAGGGCTCTGTCATTTTGGAGCCCAGGCCCGGCGTTTCCGTATGGCTGAGCACAGCGGTCTTGTACACCTTTCCGTCGGGAAGAAAACCGACCATCAGTTTGATGGTTCCACCGAAACCCTTGTTGGTGAAGGATTCCACAGCGGTTCCCACCGCTATGCCTTTCAGAAAGGCGTGGTAAAGCGTCAGTGAGTCCGCAGCGGCGGTTTTGTGGTAGATGTCGGTCGAGCTTTGGGCTTCCAAGGCCTTTTTCTCGGTTTGCAGGGAGTCAAAAGGCGGCAGCACCTTCTCGATGGCTTCCTGCTGCTGGGTCAGACGGGTTTCCTGTATGGGCTCGTCAGTGGCGCGATGCAGCGCAGCCAGCGCGGCTCCCGCCAGCACACAAACGACCAACAGGGTAAGAAACATATTGATGAATGTAGATTTCGCTTTTCCCATGACTGTTTTATTTTAAGGTGGTTACATTGTTTTCGTTCCGAAACGTTTGGGTGGGAAGCCTTTGTTCAGGAGGGGAACCACCGCATTCATCAGCAGAATGGCGAAAGAAACCCCTTCCGGATAGGCGCCCCACACGCGGATGATGATGGTCAGCAGACCGCAGCCGCAGCCGAAGACGATTTTGCCCCATGCACTCATGGGGGAAGTGACCATGTCGGTGGCCATAAAGACCGCGCCTAACAGCAGACCGCCGCACAAAATGTGGTAGCTGCCGGGAATGAACAGGGCTGGGTTGGCCAAATGCAGCAGCGTGGCGAAAACCCATGCCGTGGCGACGAAAGCCACCGGAATGTGCCAGGAAATGACCTTGCGGAACAGCATGATCAGACCGCCAATCAGAATGGCGATGGCAGCGACCTCACCCAAGGAGCCGCCCTGCTCGCCCAACAGCATCTGGGCGTAGGAGGGGAGCTGGTTTATCAGTTCCGACATGTCTTTGCCTTGGGACAAACCGGTTTTCACCATGCCAAGGGGCGTGGCACCGGTGGTGGCGTCCACCGCCTGACGGGTGAGCCAGTGGTTCGGCGTCGGCCAGGAGGTCATCTGCTGCGGAAAGGAGATGAGCAGCGTGACACGACCGACCAAGGCCGGATTGAACAGGTTGTTGCCCAATCCGCCGAACGGCATTTTGGCCACGCCGATGGCAACCACCGCGCCAATCACCATAATCCACCAAGGCAGGTTACTTGGCACATTGAATGCCAGCAACATACCGGTGACAACGGCGGAGCCGTCGGTGACGGAGACAGGCTTATTGAGCAAAAATTTCTGGATAAGGGCCTCCAGCAGCACGCAGCTTGCGATGGAAATGAGGGTCAGTCTGACGGCGTCAAATCCGAAAGAGGCGATGGAAACGGCGAAGGTGGGAAGCAGTGCGATGACCACCGTCCACATGATTTTCGAGACCGATTCGTTGGAATGGACATGGGGTGAACCCGAAACGTGTAATAAATCCATTTGTCAATTCAGTATTTTACAACGATTACTCTTATTTGTTCTGCTGTTGTCTGGCGCGGATCATGGCTCCGGTCCTGTTTTTCCCCAGACGCACCAGGTCGGTCAGGGGGCGGTTGGAGGGACAGCTGTACTGGCAGCAGCCGCATTCCATGCAATCCATGATGTGGTGTTTCTCCATATCCTCCCAGCGTTTGCGCTCCGCATAGGCGGTCAGCAGGTAGGGTTCCAGCCCCATGGGGCAGGCTTCCACACACTTGCCGCAGCGGATGCAGTTCACCGCAGGCTTGCGTCGCGCCTCCTTTTCCGAAATCACCAACAGCGAGGAGAAACCCTTGGTGGTGTAGGCGTTCGGATTGACCATGGCTTTGCCCATCATTGGGCCGCCGCTGACTAATTTTCCGGTGTCTTCCGGCAGGCCGTTTCCGGCAGCGATGATGTCTTGCACCGGCGTGCCGTAGCGCACATAGAAGTTGCGGGGCTGGCTCACGGACTTGCCGCTGTAGGTCAGGTACTGCCCAATCAGGGGCTTGTTTTTCTGCACCGCCTCATACACGGCCAAGGTCGTGCTGACATTGCACACGATGCAGCCCACATCCAAAGGCAGCCTTCCGGAAGGAACCTCCCGTCTGGTGACCGACTTGATCAGCTGCTTTTCCGCGCCTTGCGGGTATTTTTTCCGAAGCGTCTCCACGTGGACTCCCGGATATTCCGGAAGCAGTTCCTTCAAACGGGCGATGGCATCGGCCTTGTTCTCTTCTATGCCAATGTACACGTCCTCCAGCTGCAAAGCCTTGCGCAGCACAGCGGTTCCGGTCAGGAACTCCTCAGTCCGCTCCAACAGTATGCGGTTGTCTATGGAAATGTATGGCTCGCACTCCGCCGCATTGATCAGCAGGTATTCCACCTTTTTGCCTTCCGGCACGGAAAGCTTCACATGAGTGGGGAAACAGGCCCCGCCCAATCCGACGATGCCTTTTTCCTTGATTTTGGCAATGATTTCAGCGGAAGAGAGCGTAATCTCCTTTTTCAGTTCTTCGGAACGGTCAATGTCCTCTAACCATTCGTCCCCTTCTACATCTATATAAATGGCGGGCTTCTTGATGCCGCTCACGTCTGCGGCGACATCCACCTTGCTTACGGTTCCGGAATAAGGGGAGTGCAGGTTGGCTGACACAAACGCCTCGCCTTTGGCCAGTAACTGACCGACTTTCACCGTGTCCCCTTTCTGGACCTGTATGACCGCCGGCGCCCCCAAATGCTGGGACGCATACAGCACGGCCTGCTTCGGAATGCCCAATACCTCCAGTTTCGATTGATGCGCTAATTTGTTCTCCTCGGGATGAATACCGCCTATACTAAAAGTTTTCACAGCAGAATGTTTTTTGAAAATTCCAATTGCAAAGGTAATCATTTTTGAGGTCTGAACCGGCTTTTTTCATGAAAAAAAGTGCGTCGGCGGCTTCCCCTTGTAAATGTAAGTTTTCAAGGGCGATTTTTTCTTCCGGCCGCATGGGGGAGACATTGGATTATTGTTTACTTTTGCCGTCCAATGGCGTGAAGGCCTGCCTTTGGCGTAAAGCTGGCGGGCTTTTTGACGCAAACAAAAAAACAGACAGGATGAGGCATTGGGCTGGAACCTTGTTTTTCGCGTTGCTGGTCTGCTATTTCACAGGCAGTGGGCAAAACGTTGTCACCGAATCGGAGGCCGTAAGCGTCTCCACTGGTTTCATGCGGCATTTTTGGGTGGAAAAATCCTTTCAGACCTTGGAAGTGTCCCATATCCGCCGATTGGAGAGAAACGGGCAGGCGCTGCTTTACGAAGTGTGCTACCGCAACGGCGGCTCCGCCTTGGTTTCCGGAGTGAAAAGCCTAATGCCGGTGCTGGGCTACCGTCCCAGCGATGACGGCATGCCCTTCCTTGCGTCCGATGAGACAAGCGGCTTGTCCCATTTTGTGGAGAAATACGCCGCCTGTGTGGCAGCGGAACTGGAGCGCAAGCCGGACAGCATCCATCAGGCTTGGGAGAGCTTGGCCAAAGACAGCGTTTTTCCCATGCAAAAAAAGAATGTGTACGGGCCTTATCTGACCTCCCGTTGGAAACAGACCAGCTCTAATGACGGACAAGCAAACGCCTATAATTATTATGTGGCAAGGTATTGCGACCGCGAAAACCGTTGTGCCGCAGGCTGTGTGCCCGTGGCCATGGCGCAAATCATGCATTACTGGGAATACCCCGTCTGGCGGCCCAACAAAAGGGACAAATACGACTGGGCCAACATGCCGGACGAGTTAAGGCTGTATCATCTGAATGGAAATCAAAAGGATACAAACCGGAATTATGAAACGGAACGGAATGCCGTCGCACGTTTGCTGTTTGATTGCGGCGCCGCCGCCAAGGTGACGTATTGCATCAGCGAATGCCAGTCGTTCGCCTGGCCCTTGGACGCCCGGAACGCGCTTGTGGACAAGTTTGACTACCAAACCGACGCACACCTGATCAAACGGACGTTGAATGCGTCCGAATGGAAAAACAGCATCAAGGCCAACATCATGGACGGGAAACCGGTTTTTTACGCAGCGGTGGACGAGGTGCTGAAATTTGAGGGACATGCCTTTGTGTGTGACGGTTACGATGCGGAAACGGACATGTTCCATTTCAACTGGGGCTGGGGCGGAGACGGCGCATGGGTTTCCATTGACGAAATCAATTCCGGTTCGGACGACTGGAACAACATGGAAAGGGCCGTGGTGGACATCTGTCCAAGCGGCAAACAGGGTCTCCGCGAGGACACGCATTTAAGGGAATCCCTGAAAATCAGCCCGAATCCGGTGACCGGAACGCTGCACATCGAGCTGCCTGAAGGGGAAATGGGCTGGACGGACATCACAATCTACAGCCTTTTGGGAAAAACGGTGCTGCAAAAGGGGCAAACCTCCCAAACGGAGGTGGATGTGTCCTCCCTTCCCGCGGATATGTACCTGCTGAAGCTTCGGACATCGGAGGGCAATAGCCTGACCGCCAAATTTGTAAGGAAATAAGCTCAAAATCCATCCCGAGCGGTCGCTTTTTTCACTACTTTTGCACGTTTTTAACGAACATGGAAAAATGGCTTGTTCCAAGCCGTCAAATAAAAATAAACACAATGATTCAGAGTGACTTGAAATACAAAGTGGCCGATATGGGCCTCGCTGCGTGGGGACGCATGGAAATCGAAGTTTCGGAAAAGGAAATGCCGGGCCTGATGGCTTTGCGCGAAAAATACGCCGGAGCGCAGCCCCTTCGCGGGGTCCGCATCGCGGGTTCGCTGCACATGACCATACAGACGGCCGTGCTCATCGAGACCCTGAC
>JAGAEQ010000030.1 GCA_017613015.1 Bacteroidales bacterium
AGGAAAAGGAAGCGGAAGCGGTGGAAGAGGTGGAAACCTCTCTGCCATTGATGTTTGTGGAAGAGGAGTCGGCGGATTCCCCAGCAGAGAAAAAGCCGGGAAAAGCGAAAAAAGCCTCCCGGACGGAAGAGGCGGCTCCCCAAGCCCCTGCCCCTGCGGAAAAGGAAGCGCCGGCACAGAAAGAGCCGGAGACCAAGGAAGCGGAAGTGAAAGAAGCGGAAGTGAAAGAAGCGGAAACGAAAAAGAAGGAAACGGAGGTGGAAGTGAAAGAACCGGAGGCCAAGGAGGCGGAAACGCAGGTGGAAGCCACGGAGCCTGCCGCACCCGTGACCGAAGAAGCTCCCGCCACGGAAGCGCCTGCCGAAGCTGAAGTGGATTTGTCCGTTTTGGAAGATGAACTGCCCGGCGGACAGGACATCGATTTGGATGCCATAGAGTTTGACGATGAAAGCGATCTGGACGACGCGGACGACGAGCCCGCGTATGCGAAGCGGGAGGAAGAGGGTTCCTATGAACCCTACTATCCGGGCTTGAACCCCAAGGCCATGGACGGGGAGCTGGAAACGGGCTACCCGAGGTATTCCGAAAAGCGCACCCAGACCTTGGGTGAGCATTTCGCCAACCAGTTCCCTTCGCTCAACGACCAGCTTTCCCAGAAGAAAGGGGAGGACCGCAGCATCGGCAGCCGCAAGCAGAAGAACCAGATCAGCGACTTGACCAAATCCATCGATTTGAACCTCAAGTTCACCTTTGTGCGGGAGCTGTTCAACGGCAACGCCAAACTGCTGACCGAAGAGTTGAACAACCTGAACCAGTGTGGCCGTTTGGAGACGGCGCTGGACTTGTTTGAAGAAATGAAGGAAAAGTACCACTGGAAGGAGGACAATGAGGCCTGCCGCCAATTGTACGAACTGGTTTTGCGCAAATACGCCCGTTAGCCCTATTCGTTTTCCACAGGCATGAAAGAAGACATCACTATTCAGGAGGTCAAGCGACGTTACGGCATCATTGCCACTTCCCCTTTCATTGACAGGGCGATTCATGTCGCCATGCAGGTCGCTTCCACCGATTTGACCGTGCTGATCAACGGGGAGAGCGGCGTGGGGAAGGAGAGTTTCCCGAGAATCATTCACGACCATAGCGCGGAGCGCAAGCACCGCCCCTACGTGGCCATCAACTGTGGCGCCATTCCGGAGGGAACGGTGGATTCCGAATTGTTCGGCCATGAGAAGGGCGCGTTCACCGGTTCGGTGGGCGAACGCAAGGGGTATTTTGAAGAAGCCAACGGCGGCACCCTTTTCTTAGACGAGGTCGGCGAGCTGCCCGCCTCCACCCAGGCCCGTCTGCTGCGGGTGCTGGAGACGGGGGAGTTCATGCGCGTCGGCTCTTCGGAGACCCGTAAAACCAATGTCCGGGTGGTGGCCGCCACCAACGTGAACATTCCGGACGCCATTGCCGCGGGGAAGTTCCGGGAGGACTTGTACTACCGTCTGAACACCGTGCCCATTGTCATTCCGCCTTTGCGGGAGCGCCGGGAGGACATTTCCCTGCTTTTCCAGAAGTTCGCTGTTGATTTCTCAGAAAAATACCGCATGCCGGAAGTGGAGCTGACACCGGAGGCGCAGGAGCTGCTGGAGCGTTATTCCTGGCCCGGCAACGTGCGTCAGCTGAAGAATGTGACGGAGCAAATCTCCATCATTGAGCAGGATCGCCGGATTAGCGCGGAAACCTTGGCTAAATATATAGATGTACGGGAAGCGCCCGCGACGCTGCCGGTGCTGTACGGCCGCCGTCAGATCAGCAGCCATCCGGGGGATGCCTCTTTTGAAAGGGAACTGATTTTCAAGTACCTTGCTGATATGCAGAAGGATATAAACGACTTGAAGCGTTTCGTCGCCCAGTGGGGCGGCAAGGAGACCGTGCCCGCGGACGACATGGGTGCGCTGGATTCCGCCATTATCTTGGACGAGCGTTCCGCGAGTCCGGGCCACCGCATGCACCCTTCCGAATCCCTGCCGATAGCCGCCTATGAGGACAAAAACACCTTTGTGAACGCGGAAATCATTCCGGACACCCTTTCCTTGCAGGAAAAAGAGAAGGAGATGATATGCAAGGCTTTGCACAAAAACAACGGGCGGCGCAAGGACACGGCGGCGGATTTGGGCATTTCCGAGCGCACCTTGTACAGGAAACTAAAAGAATATCAGATAGACACCAAATAATAAGATGAAGAGGCTTGCCGGAAAAGGGAAGAGCTTGTGCCTGCCGCTTGTCGCAGGCTTGCTCCTGTTTTTGGCCGCCTGCACGGTCCGCTATTCCTTTTCCGGGGTGGACATCGCGCCCGAAATCCGGACGGTTTCCGTGAAAACCTTCAAAAACAACGCCTCTCTGGTGAACCTGAAGTTGGCGAACGAGCTGACCACAAAGTTAAAGGAACGCTTTCAATCACAAACAAAACTTATTGTGGTTGAGCAAAAAGGAGATTTGCAATTTGAAGGGCAAATCACCGATTACGCCTTGACGGCCACGGCGGTCGGAGGGGACAAGGCCGCCATGAACCGCCTGACCATCACCGTGCAGGTGCGTTTTGTCAATACGGCGGATGAGCGCAAAAGCTACGACGCCCGCTTCTCCCGTTACGCCGATTTCAGCAGCAGCCTGACCTTGGAGCAGGTGCAGGACGCTTTGGTGTCGGAAATTGTGGAAGCCTTGATTGACGATATGTTTACGAAAGCAGTAACCAATTGGTAAAGGAATAAATATAATGGATTCTACAGCGTTCAACCAGTGTTGCAAGCAGTTTTGCGGAGCACCCAAGGCCATGCCGGAAATGCGGGCCTTGGCGGACACCTATCCCTATTTTCAAATCGCCCGGCTGATGGCGTATTACGGCTCTCCCAAGGAGGAAGTGCGGGCGGATTTGGCTTTTCGTATGGAAGACAGGGCGTTTCTCTATCATTTGTGGACGGGACAGCTGCAATTGATGGAGGCGGCGGTCGAGCATCCGGCGGGGGTGGGTGACTTGCATTTGCCCAAGGAAATCCATGCGGGCGACAACCGTTCCGCTTTGCAGGTTTTGAACGACATGCTGGAAAACTACCAGACGGCGCAACCTAAAAACAGCCTCCCGACGGCGGATTTTTCCGAGGAGGAGACCTACGAGGACCTCGGCAAAAGCAGCAATATGGAACGCATGAATTTCATAAGTGAGACATTGGCAAAACTTTATGTCGAACAGAAGGCCTATGACCGCGCCTTGAAAATTTATAAAGCCCTGATGGAAAAACATCCGGAAAAAAGCGCTACCTTTGCAGCCGCAATTGAGCAGATTAAAAGTATAAAGAATTCGTCACAGAAATAAGTAAAAAAGAAGCAGATATGTATTTAGCAGTCATTATTCTCATCATCATCGTAGCCGTTTTATTGGGTATCGTCGTGCTGTTGCAGAACTCCAAAGGGGGTGGGTTAGCCTCTGAGTTCTCTTCCTCCAACCAAATCATGGGTGTTCGTAAAACCACTGATTTTCTTGAGAAAACGACTTGGACATTAGCCATTATCCTCGTGGTGTTGAGTTTTGTCACCTGCTTTATGGGCAGAGGCAGCCGCAAGAAAAGCGACAACCTCAGCAAGGCGCAGCAGGCGCAGAGCACAGCCGCTCCCATGACCCAGCCCGCGGCAGCTCCCATGGAAGAGGCCGCAGCCCCCGCGCCCGAAGTCGCCGAATAACACCCTTGTCCTCTTATTTCAGTGGACACCTGGATTTTAGGGATAGAATCTTCCTGCGATGACACCGCAGCCGCTGTGTTATGCAATCAGGAACTGAAGTCCAATGTGATTGCCAGCCAGGCGGTGCATGCCCAGTACGGAGGCGTGGTGCCTGAACTGGCTTCCCGCGCCCATCAGCAGAACATTGTGCCGGTGGTGGATGCCGCTTTGAAACAGGCCGGTATACGTCCGGAGCAGCTGCATGCGGTGGCCTTTACCCGGGGCCCCGGACTCTTGGGCTCCCTCTTGGTCGGCACCTCTTTCGCCAAAGCCTTCGCCTACAGCTTGGATCTTCCGCTGATAGAGGTGGATCACCTCCAAGGGCATATCCTTTCCCATTTTATTCACCGGGAAGGGGCGGAGGAGCCGCGTTTCCCCTTCTTGTGCCTGCTGGTTTCCGGCGGACATACGCAGATTGTGCGGATGAACAGCCATTTCGACAGGGAGATTGTCGGGACCACCATAGACGATGCGGCGGGGGAGGCCTTTGACAAAGCCGCCAAAATCCTCGGATTCCCGTATCCCGGCGGCCCGCAGATTGACCGTCTCGCCCGGATGGGCAACCCCTCGGTCTTTCATTTCAGCGAAGCCCATATCCCCGCTTACGACTACAGTTTCAGTGGTTTGAAAACTTCTTTCCTCTACCTCGTCCGTGACCGTTTGCGGGAGAATCCCCACTTCATTGAGGAAAATGCGGCGGATTTGTGCGCCTCTTTCCAGTTTGCGGTCTGCTCCACTTTGATGAAGAAGCTCGTCAAGGCGGCCAAGGACTTGCGTATCCGTGAGGTGGCCATCGCCGGAGGGGTCTCCGCCAATTCCGGTTTGCAGCAGGCTTTGCGCGAGGCGGCGGACAAGTACCACTGGACCATACACATACCAACCCTCAGTTTCAGTACGGACAACGCGGCCATGATTGCCATCGCCGGTTATTACAAATACGCCATGGGTACCTTTTCCGGCATTCATGCGGTTCCTTACACCCGTTCGGAGAAATGAGACAACTCCCTGAAAGCAAACGTCTTTTTGTCGCCATTCCCTTTGTTCCGGACGCATCTTTTACGGACAAATGGCAGCGTTTGCGCCGATGCACCAACAAAACGGACCGTGCGGTTTGGGTGAATCCTTCGCTTTTTCACTTGACGGTTAAGTTTTTAGGGGAGACGGACGCGGCGCGTCTGCCGGAAATCAGCCGGGCCTTGGCGAAGGTGACGGCGCGTTGCGAGGTTTTCAGCCTGCTTTTGGACAAGGTGGGGGCATTCGGCAGCCGCTATTGCCCACGGGTGCTATGGTTAGGCACGGAGCGTCTGCCGGAGGGGCTGCTCCGGCTGCACAAGGAAACGGACGCGGCACTGGCCCGCTTGGGTTTCCCGCCCACTTTCGGGAATTTCGTCTGTCACCTGACCATGGCGCGCATACAGCGCATTGAGAGCAAAAACTTTTTCTGGGAGCAGGTGGAAGCTTGCAACGGCTTGTTCTCCGAAAGGGTGGAGGCTAAAGAGATGGTGCTGTACGAAAGTGTGTTGCGCAAGGGATGCCCGCCGCAGTACCTGGTGTGCGAGCGTTTCCCCCTACCATGACTCCGGCTTTTCGTCCATGACCTGTTGGGTCAGCCAGACAAAGTCCTCCACCGAGAGGGCTTCCGGGCGTTTGCGGAAGATGGGGTCCGCTTGGACGGATTCAGGGAAGGCAAAGCTTTTCAATGAATTGTGCAAGGTTTTTCGTCGTTGGTTAAAGGCGGTCTTCACCACGCGCTTCCACAAGGCTTCGTCACAGGGGAGGCTGCTGCGGCTGTTTCGGCGCAGCCGTATCACAGCTGACTTGACTTTTGGGGGCGGGTCGAACACCTGTTCGGAAACGGTGAAGAGGTATTCAATGTCGTAGAAGGCCTGCAACAGCACGCTCAGAATGCCGTAGTCCTTGTTTCCCGGTCCGGAGGCGATGCGGACGGCCACTTCCTTCTGGAACATGCCGACCACGTCCGGAATCAGGTCCTTGTGGTCCAAAATGCGGAACAGTATCTGGGAGGAGATGTTGTAGGGGAAGTTCCCGATGACGGCAAAAGGGGCGGGCAAGAGGACAGGCAGGTCCGCTTTCAGAAAATCCATGGCGTGCAGCCTGTCCTGCAATTCCGGGAAATGGCGGTGCAGGTAGCGTACCGACTCTTCATCCAGTTCCACCGCGTGGACCTCCCATTCGGGGTGTTGCAGGAGAAAACGGGTCAGGACGCCCATGCCGGGGCCCACTTCCAGCACGCGGCGGGTGTGTGGCGGCAGCGCGTCCGCAATGGCCTGGGCGATGGACAAATCCGTCAGGAAATGCTGGCCGAGCCGTTTTTTCGCTTTGACAGTTTCTGGTTTCATACCGCATTCAACGCAAAAAAAACTTTTTTCGTATGTCTCCGCTTGCCGTATTTTCCGGGATTTTTACCGCCTGCGTGCAAAACACATTGGTTTTTATGCTATCTTTGCAGTTTAAGCCGTTTCCTGCCCGCTTTTCCGGCGGTTTGGGGAAAAGAGTAAACAAAGAATTGACTAACTGAAAGAAAAACAAATACACAAAACGTATGAGCAATTTGGAATTTGACGGGGATGGATTTTTGATTCATCCGGAAGCATGGACAGAGGAAGTGGCGGACACCATCGCCAAAACCGACGGCATCGAAGCCCTGACAGACAAGCATTGGAGCATTATCCGGGTCATTCGCCAGAATTATGAGGAAAAGGGCATGGCCCCCATGGTGCGCGTGATTTGCAAGGAAACGGGTCTGAAACTGAAAGACATTTATGAGCTTTTCCCTTTGGGACCCGCCAGAGGGGCGTGCCGGGTGGCCGGTCTGCCCAAACCCGACGGTTGCGTATAGCCTAATGGAAACCCTGTAACTGGACTCACTATGGAATGGTATCAATACCTGGCATTAGGCACTTTGGCCTATTGCTTTATCGCGTTTATGTTTCATTTTGTCCGGGCGCTCGTGTTGGGCAAACCCAAGGACAAGTCCCGAAAGAGTGGCAGCGTTAGTAAAGGCGTGCTTTACGCCAATACGATTGCCATGATGCCCGCCAACAAGGAGACGGCCTACCTGCACCTGCCCACCTATGCGACGGGCATAGTGTTCCATCTCGGGATTTTTCTGAGCCTGCTGCTTTTTGTGCTGCTGCTGTTCCCGTCCGTCTTCCAATGGATGATTGCCTTCCCGACGCTTCCGGCGGTTTTGGCGGGATGCCTGTCCCTGAGCACCTTGGCCGGATTGATTTTGTTTGTCAAACGGCTGTGCAAAAAGGAGTTGCGTGTGTTGTCGCATGGGGACGACTTTGTATCCAACCTCTCCACAACGCTTTTTCAGGCGGCGACTTTGGTTTTTCTGTGCTTCCTTGGCGGAAGCCCGGAGGTCGCGACGGTTTATTACGTGGTTTGCGCGTGGCTGTTCTTTTACCTTCCGTTGGGAAAGTTACGTCACGTTTTTTATTATTTTTCCGCACGTTACCATCTGGGATTTTTCTACGGATGGCGCAATGTGTGGCCGCAAAAGTAAAAGGGGGAAGCTATGGAGAAATTAACCAAAGCACAAATAGACAATGCGCTACGCATTTTGAAAATGCCGGCTGACAGCAAGCTGGTCACCCATTTGAACGCCTGCGTGCACTGTGGTCTCTGCGGCACCTCCTGCATGTACTACAAAACCATGAAGGAGGCACGCTACATCCCCGCCTACAAGGTGGAGATGGTGGCTTCGCTCTACCGCCGCTACTGTACCCTGACGGGCAAAATGTTCCCGCATCTGGTGCATGCGAAGGAGCTGGACGAGCAAATGGCGGAGGAAATGATTGACGTGCTGTTCGGCGGCTGCACCATGTGCGGACGCTGCGTAAAGCACTGTTCCATAGGTGTGGACATCGCCTATATCGTCCGGGTGGGCCGACAGATGCTCGCCGCCATGGGACTGGTTCCGGCCACCTTGCAGGCCACGGTGGACGCGGCCTTGAACACCGGCAACAACATGGGCATCCCCACGGAGGAGTTCGTGGACACCATACAGTGGATGGAGGAGGACATGCAGTC
>JAGAEQ010000031.1 GCA_017613015.1 Bacteroidales bacterium
ATGGCAGGCGATTACATCCTGAAGCCGCAGGCCAAATCCTACCCCAACCTGCCCGAAAACGAAGATCTCACCATGCATCTTGCGGAACTGGCCGGCATCAAGGTGGTGCCGCACACGCTGGCACGCATGGCCGACGGCGAATTGTGCTACCTTACCAGACGCATGGACCGTGACGCATCGGGGAACAAAGTGCCCATGGAAGACGCCTGCCAATTGTCGGAAAGGTTGACGGAATACAAATACCATTCCTCCTATGAACAGGTGGCGAAAATCATTCAGCGTTACTCCAATGTGGGCAAACTAGACTTGGTGAACTTTTGGGAGGTGGTGATGTTCTGCTGGATTACAGGCAACTCCGACATGCATCTGAAGAATTTCTCGCTCTATATGCCTGGCGATGGTAATTGGCAGCTGACCCCTGCCTATGACCTGCTGTCCGTAAGGATTGCCATGCCCGCGGACAAGGAAGAGCTGGCACTGACACTCAACGGTAAGAAAAACCGCATCAGACGAGACGACTTCGTTGTGGCCATGGAAAAGTCAGGGATTGAAGCAGTTGTTGTGGAAAAGATGATAAGCAGGTTCGCCAAGCTGCTGCCCCAGTGTGAGGAATGCATCCGGCATTCGTTCCTGCCCGAACCGCAACAGACGGAATATCTCAACCATATCAAACGGATGCTGACGGCGTTAAAAAAATAAGGGAGAATTACGATATATTTCTGATTAACAACGATAAATTATTTCTAAACATACAACAATGAACATCATCGTAAACAACCAACTGATGTCCGTTCCGGACGGGTGCAGCGTGCAGGCGCTGTGCGAGATCATGAACCTCAAGAACAGCGACGGGGCAGCCTTCGCCGTGGGAATGGAGGTGCTTGAAAAACAAGATTATGAAAGCCGCCTGCTGAAAGAAGGCGACAAGGTGACCATCATTCGTGCCACCTGCGGAGGATAAAAATGAGAAGGATAGGCATCACACCGGAAAACATGGTTTTCCGTGAGCAGGAGCGCATCACGACCTGGCTGCGGAGCGGACAGGCGGAATTTTTCCACATCCGCAAGCCTCAAATGACGGAAGCGCAGCTGCGGGAATACCTTTCAGCCTTCCCTACCGATGTGCGTGACCGGCTCACGCTGCACGACTTCCATCACTTGGCGGAGGAGCTGCAGCTTGGCGGCGTGCATCTCAACAGCCGCAATCCCGTGCTGGCGGAACCGCTGAAGGGCAAGCGCATTTCCGCATCATGCCATTCGTTGGAGGAGTTTGCACAAAAACAGACTTTTTACGAATACTGCTTCCTATCGCCGGTGTTCGACTCGGTGAGCAAGCAGGGCTACACCTCCGCCTTTTCGCCGGAGGAGCTGAAAAAAGCGTTTGCCGAAGGGGTTCTGAACGAAAAAGCGGTGGCACTGGGCGGCGTGACGCAGGAGAAAATTCCAGTCTTGGCGGAAATCGGATTCTCCGCCTGCGCCTCGGTGGGCGAAATGTGGGCGTTGCCGCGGACGATGTTCATAACCCACGAAAACAGCCGCTACACTTACCTGGCGTCGGCGCGGCTTGCCTTGGATAACGGCTTGCGTTTCGTGCAATTGCGCATGAAAGAAGCTTCCGACGAAGAGGTGCTGGCGGTGGCCGAAGAACTCCGTCCCCTTTGCGACGCAAAGGCCGCCCTCCTGACCGTGGATGACCGCGTTCACCTGCTGGAAACCGGCCTTTTCGATGGGGTGCATGTGGGCAAAAACGACCTGCCGGTGGCCGAAGCGAAGAAAATCACCGGAAACCGCTTCCTGTTGGGAGCCACCTGCAACACCTCCGCCGACGCGCTGAAAGCAGTGGCAGACGGGGCTGACTATCTAGGCGTCGGACCCTTCCGTTTCACCGAAACCAAGAAAAAACTGGCGCCGATTCTGGGACTGGAAGGCTATGCCCGAATCATGCAGGCTTTGACACAGCACGGCAGCGGCATTCCCGTCTACGCCATCGGCGGCATCACCACCGACGATTTGATTCCGCTGAAACAGACCGGCATCCACGGCGTGGCCATCTCGGGAGCCTTGCTCCACAGCAACGCCGTTCCGCAAACAAGCGCCGAGTTGCTGAAGATGTTCGGATAATATCCATAATTTTCGGCAAGAACGCGGGCGATGTCGCCATAGCTTCTGGTTTGTCCGCAAGGAACGGCGAGTTGGCGAAACCGTTCTTCCTTTTCACTTTCCAAGCTCCTGCACCGGAAAGGCGAAAACCCTGTTGCATCGTCCTTTGGGTTTCAACGCAAAACGGCTTGTAACATTGCGTCGGTTCCCCTACAGAAATTAATACGGAAAAATATACGATAATCCGTCGTCTTGCGTTATTATTTATTCGTAGCTAAAAAAGAACTTTTAAACCAGTATCATGGAAGACCTATTGAACATAGCGGACCGGACTTTCCGTTCAAGACTTTTTGTGGGGACAGGCAAATTCCCCTCCAACAACGTGATGAAACAGGCGATAGAGGCTTCTGGCGCCGAAATGGTGACCACCGCCCTCAAACGCCTGAACACCGAAGACAGCGCCAGTGAGAACATTCTGGATTTCATTCCCAAAAACTGCCTGCTGCTGCCCAACACCTCCGGCGTGCGCAATGCGGAGGAAGCGGTGTTCGCCGCCAAAATGAACCGAGCCGCGCTCGGGACGGACTGGCTCAAACTCGAAATTCATCCCGACCCCAAATACCTCCTTCCGGACACCCGGGAAACCCTGAAAGCCACCGAAGCCTTGGTGAAACTCGGATTCAAGGTGCTGCCGTACATTCAGGCCGACCCGGTGGCCTGCAAGCAGTTAGAAGAGGCCGGTGCCGCGACGGTCATGCCATTGGCCGCCCCTATCGGTACCAACAAGGGCATCAAAAATGAGGAAATGCTGCACATCATCATCGAGCAAAGCAATGTGCCGGTCGTCATTGACGCGGGCATAGGCGCGCCTTCGCACGCGGCCTTGGCGATGGAGATGGGTGCCGACGCCTGCCTGATCAACACGGCCATCGCCATTGCGGACAATCCCGTAGAAATGGCCCGCGCCTTCGCTTTGGCGGTGGAGGCCGGACGCAAGGCCTGGATAGCGGGCCTGGGGGTGTCAAGCGACTTCGCCGTGGCCTCGTCGCCGCTCACGGCTTTCTTAGACGAGGAGCAGGAAAGGATTGACACGCTGTAAATCAAAAGAGTAAAAACTATTGTACACACTATTATAATGGACGAGAACAACAAAGACCTTTGCGCCTCTTTCCGCAATTCGGAAAAAATCTACGTGGCATCGGAGCGTTTTCCGATACGGGTCGGGATGCGCCGCGTGCAGCTCACCGACACCATGGTGGAAGGCAAGCGCGTCCCCAACGGAAGCATCAACCTGTACGACACCAGCGGAGTCTTCACCGACCCCAATGTACACATTGACATAAAGAAAGGCCTGCCCCGTCTGCGGGAGCAATGGCACGCGAACGACGACAACGTGGAGCAGCTGGACCGCTTCACCTCCGCCTACACCAACCGCCAGTTGCAGGACGAGAGCCTGAAACCCTTCATGTTTCCGGTGGTGAACCTGCCCAAACGGGCGAAAAAGGGCCAACCCTTCACCCAGATGGCCTTGGCGAAAAAAGGCATCATCACCCCTGAAATGGAGTATGTGGCCATACGCGAAAACATGGGCAAAAAAGACGGGGAGTCCTACATCACCGCCGAGTTTGTCCGCGACGAGATTGCCGCCGGACGCGCCACCCTGCCCTGCAACCCCAACCATCCGGAAGCCGAACCCATGATTATCGGATCCAAGTTTCTGGTGAAAATCAACACCAACATCGGCAATTCGGCCTTGGGTTCCGACATTGAGAAAGAAGTGGAGAAAAGCGTCTGGTCCTCCCGCTGGGGCGGCGACACCCTGATGGACCTCTCCACGGGCGCGCACATCCACCAGACCCGCGAGTGGATTATCCGCAACTGCCCGGTGCCCATGGGGACGGTACCGATTTATCAGGCCTTGGAAAAAGTGGACGGCAAAGCCGAGGAGCTTTCCTGGGAAATGTACCGCGACACCCTAATTGAGCAGTGCGAACAGGGCGTGGACTATTTCACCATCCACGCCGGACTGCTGCTGGAGCACCTGCCTTACGCCGCCGAGCGGCTGACGGGCATCGTTTCGCGCGGTGGCTCCATCATGGCCAAATGGATGAAGGAGCACGGCGAGCAGAACTTCCTCTACACCCATTGGGACGAGATTTGCGACATCCTGGCCCAATACGACGTGGCGGTTTCCATCGGGGACGGCCTGCGTCCGGGCAGCATCCACGACGCCAACGACAAAGCCCAGTTCGGCGAGTTGAAGACCATGGGCGAGCTTTGCCTGCGTGCCTGGGAGAAGGACGTGCAGGTGCTGATTGAAGGCCCCGGCCACGTGCCCATGCACAAAATCAAGGAGAACATGGAACGGCAGATCGAATGGTGCCACTCGGCCCCTTTCTATACCTTGGGACCGCTGACCACCGACATTGCGCCGGGCTACGACCACATCACCTCGGCCATAGGCGCCGCCATGATTGGCTGGATGGGGACGGCAATGCTTTGCTATGTCACACCGAAAGAACACCTTAGCCTTCCTGACAAGGAGGACGTGCGCAACGGCATCATGGCCTACAAAATCGCGGCCCACGCCGCCGACATCGCCAAGGGCCACCCGGCGGCCATGGAACGCGACAACGCCTTGAGCAAGGCCCGTTTCGAATTCCGCTGGAACGACCAGTTCAACCTCTCCATCGACCCCGAGCGGGCCATGGAATATTTCGGGGCTGAACGCATCAAGAACACGCCCTTCTGCACCATGTGCGGACCCAACTTCTGCGCCATGCGGATTTCCCGCGAAGTGTCGGACAAAGGGAAGATAGACTAACGAACATTTTTTCAAGAAAAATGGAATTCTACGATACCATCAAAAACACGGCGTGGGAGGAAGTCACGGAAAGCGTCTACGCCAAAACCGAGGCCGACGTGCGCCGCGCCCTGAGCAAAGAAAGCCTGAACATTGAGGATTTCAAGGCGCTGATTTCCCCGGCGGCCGAAAAACACCTGGAACAGATGGCACTGCTTTCGCGCCAATACACCCAGCAGCGTTTCGGGAAAGTCATTCTGCTCTACATTCCCCTCTACCTCTCCAACGAGTGCAGCAACCACTGCATCTACTGCGGTTTCAACCACAACAACGACATCGCGCGCAAAACCCTGACCGACGAGGAGATTCTGGAGGAAATCAAGGTCATCAAAAGCATGGGCTACGACAACGTGCTGCTGCTTACCGGCGAATGCCCGAGCGTTGCCGGCACCGACTACATCGAGCATGCCATCCGGCTCTGCCGTGACCACTTCGCCGCCATCAACTTAGAGGTGTTTCCCATGAAAACGGAGGAATACCGACGCATGGCCGACGCGGGCTGCAACAGCGTGTACATCTATCAGGAGACCTACAACGAGAAACGCTACAAATTCTACCATCCCAAAGGGATGAAAAGCCACTACGACTGGCGTCTGGGAACCCCGGAGCGCATTGCGCAGGCGGGCATACACCGCGTGGGCATGGGCGCGCTCATCGGACTGGAGGAATGGCGGACGGAAATGACCTTCCTTGCCATGCACCTGAAATTCATGACCAAACACTACTGGCAGACCAAATACAGCCTGTCCTTCCCACGGATGCGCCCGGCCGCGGGCGGCTACCAGCCCAACCATCTTATGAGCGAGAAGCAGTTTGCGCAAGCCCTGTGGGCCTTCCGGCTTTTCGACCACGACGTGGAGATTTCCATGTCCACCCGCGAGACCCGCAACATGCGCGACCATTTCATCACTCTGGGGGTCACTTCGGTCAGCGCGGGCTCCCGCACCGATCCCGGCGGCTACACCCACCCCGACAAGGAGTTGGAGCAGTTCCATATCAACGATGACCGCGACCCGAAAACCATGGAGGCGATGATACGGAAACAGGGCTACGATGTCATTTACAAGGACTGGGACCGCAGCCTGCTTTAGGCGGATTCCGGCAAAAACGGCGCACACTTTCCCCGGATTCGGCGGGCCCGGAAAGGGGTTTCGCCCCTTTCTAAAACACAACCTATTGAAACACAGTGCTTATTTGTTCTAAAAAATTTTTCAGAAAACCTGCGCTGAATATTGGATTTTTGTCTACTTTTGCACTTCCTGAAAGTCCGGGTGGTGGAATTGGTAGACACGCCACTTTGAGGGGGTGGTGGCCGGAAGGCCGTGCAAGTTCAAGTCTTGTCCCGGACACCACGAAGAAGCTCCGATGGCGGAATTGGTAGACGCGCTACATTCAGGGTGTAGTGGGCGAACGCCCGTGCAAGTTCGACTCTTGTTCGGAGCACCAAGGCAAAAAGCTTCGGCTTTTTGCCTATTTTTAACAATTTTTATTTTTAATTATTAACAAAATCAGTACAAATGATTAACCAGTACGAAACCGTTTTCATTATGACTCCCGTTTTGTCTGAAGAACAGATGAAGGAAACGGTAAACAAATTTGAGAAATTCATGCTCGACAACGGCTGTGAAATCGTGAACAGCGAAAACTGGGGCATGAAGAAACTGGCCTATCCGATTGCGAAAAAAACATCCGGATTCTACCAGCTGTTTGAATTCAAGGCTGATGGCTCGTTCATCAAGAACCTGGAAACGCAGTACAAGCGCGACGAAAAAATCATCCGCTTCATGACCGTCACTCTGGACAAGCACGCCATCCAGTACAATGAAAAGAGGAGACAGAACCGGAGTGAAAAGAAAACGAGTGATAACGAATAAACATTACAGTCATGGCACAGGCAAATTCAGATATCAAATACTTGACCCCCATTGCGGTAGACATTAAAAAGAAGAAGTTCTGCCGCTTCAAGAAACTGGGCATCAAATACATTGACTATAAAGACCCCCAATACCTGACCCGTTTCATCAACGACCAGGGCAAAATTTTACCGAGGCGTCTCACCGGCACTTCCCTGAAGTACCAGAAAAAAGTCGCTCAAGCTGTCAAACGGGCAAGGCAGATTGCATTGCTTCCGTTCGTAGGGGATAACTTAAAAGAAAACATGGGAGGAAACAAATAATGGAAATCATCTTAAAAGAAGACATCGCGAAATTGGGATACGCTGACGAAATCGTCAATGTGAAAAACGGTTACGCCCGCAATTATTTGTTCCCTAACAAACTGGCTATTCCTGCCACTGAGTCCAACAAGAAAGTTCTGGCCGAAAACCTCCGCCAACGCAGCCGCAAACTGGCTAAAATCAAAAGCGACGCGGAAGAGCTGGCCAAACTGCTGGGCAACATTACGGTGAAAGTGAACGTGAAAGCCACGGAAGAAGGCACCATCTACGGTTCCATCACCAACGCCGTGGTGGCGGAAGCCCTTCAAAACGACCACAACATCACCATCGACCGCAAGAAAATTGAGGTGAACGGCCAGCACATCAAAACCGTCGGTTCCTACAAAGCCATGGTGAACCTGCACAAGGACGTCCATGTGGAGCTTCCGGTGGAAGTGGTTGCCGAATAATCGTTTCTGAAAGGCATCAACAAAAGAGGGTTTGGCTGCAAATCCTCTTTTTTCGTATATCCGGATTCCGATGAGACAAAACGCTTCGCACAAAAGCGCCCACTGGGCCTACCTGCTGTCGGTCTACGCCTTGGGAATGGCCGTTTTCCTGCTGTTCCGCATTGCCAACGTGCTCGTTTTCCGCATGGACGCGGGGCCGCAGCACTGGGGGACAGATTTGTGGAGAGCCTTCGGCATGGGGCTGCGCTTCGACACCGTCATCAGTGCCTACGCGCTTGCCCTGCCCTTGCTCGGACTGTTGGCCGGAGGCTTGTGCGGCATACGGCACAAGGCCTACTACCGGGTGCTGCACGGCTGCACCGCAACGCTTTACCTGCTGTGCTTCTTTGCCTGCGCTGCCGACATCCCCTATTTCCACTACTTTTTCAACCGCCTGAACGTGGCGGCCTTGGCCTGGATGGACTCTTTCTCCTTTATGGTGAAAATGATTGCGGAGGAACCCTCTTTCCTAATTTATGTTTTTGTGTTTCTGCTCGTTGCCGCAGGCTATCTGTGGATGATGCGCCTCATCCGAAGGCGTTTCACCCCGGAAAACGCCCTGCCGGTCCGCCGGATTCCCTACGCCCTGACCGGGCTGCTGTGCATCGCGCTCTGCCTTGTTGGCATGCGGGGGCGCCTCTCCATCAAAAGCCCCATACGTGTCGGAACCGCCTACTTCTCCAACAACGCCTTTCTGAACCAACTGGGACTGAACCCCATGTTCACCTTTTTGCACAGCGTCTCCGAAAGCAGGAAAAACCAGGCCCTCAGCTTGATAGACTCGGAAATCGCCCGCCGGGAGGCCGAAGCCCAACAGCAAGCCTTTCTCCCCGCGGACACCGCCCGCATCCGCCTCGCGCCCAACACCAACGTGGTATTGGTCATCATGGAGTCCATGGCCGCGCACAAAGTGGGGCATTTCCGTCCGGAAAGCAGGCTCACACCCTGCTTGGACAGCCTGATCAGCGAAGGCTTGTGCTATGAAAACGCCTGGTCCGCAGGCATACACACCCACAACGGCATTTATTCCACCCTGTTCTCCTACCCGGCCATACTGAACCGGCACAGCATGAAGAAAACGGTGATTCCGGAAATGAACGGCCTTCCAAACATCCTGAAAGCCAAAGGGTACCATACCCTGTACTTCACCACCCACGACGAGCAGTTTGACAACGTGGCGGGCTTTCTCTACGCCAACGGAGTGGAACGCATCATTTCCCAGAAAAACTATCCGGCCAAAGCCGTCAAAAGTGCCTTGGGGGTTCCCGACCACGTCATGTTCGACCGGGCGCTGCGGGAACTGGACAAGCAGGAGAAGCCCTTTTTCGCCTGCCTGCTGACGGCGAGCGACCACAACCCCTATGTGTTTCCGGACGGCATTTCTTTGCAGCCGAAATCCAAGGACTTAAACGAAAAAATGGTGGAATACGCGGACTGGGCCATCGGAAGGTTCATGCGGGAGGCCCGCCAACGCGCCTGGTTCAAGCACACGGTCTTCGTTTTTGTCGCCGACCACGGCGCCTACGGGGAGGCCGTTTATGACATGTCCCTCTCCTACCACCACATTCCGCTGCTTTTCTACGCGCCCGGACAAATCCCCGTCCGGCAGTGTGAGGACATTGCCCTGCAAACGGACATAGGCCCCACCCTCATCGGCATGCTTTTCCCCGGGGAGCGCAACCTCACCCTCGGCATCGACCTGCAACGGCAAAGCCGGAAGTACGCGTTTTTCAGCGCGGACAATAAAATCGGAGTGCTTGATTCGGTGTGGTTTTACCGCTACCGCGTGGCTGACGGCTGCGAAAGCCTGTACCGCTGGAGGGAGCAGGACACCGAGGACCGCCTGCCGCAGGAGAAAGCACGGGCTGAAGCCATGCGCACCTACGGCTTCTCCATGATACAATACGCTTACGACCGTCTGCCGTAAGCTACCGCAAATCCCTAAGCTGTTCCTATTTAAGCTCTTCCAATTTGGCCGACACCTCTTTCAGTTTGGCCATGAAATCGGGATCCCCATCCTTCTTTTCAATACGGGGATAGATAAAGCTCAACATCAGCAAGGTGTTACGGTCGTTCCCTTCGACGGACAAGGCTTTCTCCAGATAGGGAAGGGCCTTGCGCAACAGCACCTGAGTGGAATCCTCCGCTTTGGCATACTCCGCATCATCGCTGATGGAGCCCATGGCTTTGGCCAAGTCCACATAGCAGTTATAATAGCAGGTTCCCAGGTTGTACAGAATCATGTAATCGTCCGGTTTCAGCGCATTGGCCTTTTGCAGCAGTTCCTCCGCCTTGACGTAATTCTTCTGGGAGGTCAGCTCCGTGCCCATATTGACCAGCAACGTATAGTTGTTCGGATCCTGCGCCAGTGCCTTGTCCATGATTGCCATGGATTTCTCTATATCTCCGGCCCATGCGTACACAATGGCTTCCGTGGTCGCATAGTCAATGTTGATTTGGGAGGAAGTGTCTTTCAGCACGCTATGGCGTTTGATGACCGCAAGGGCCCGGGCGGTGTCATTCTCCTCCTTGTACAACAGAGACAGATGCATGTAAGGCTCGTTCTTTTTGATATTGGCTTTCACCAACTTACCGTAATGCTGCTTGGCAATGTCCTTTTTTCCGGACAATTCCGCAGTCAAGGCGTAGAGGTATTCCGCATCCCTGTTCTCCGGATTGCATTTGAAGGATTTCTCCCCTTTCTGGAAAGCCTGTTCATAGTCCTTGGCATTGATGGCCGCTATGGCTTGGTTGTAAAACAGATCGGAACAATACTTCAAGCCTGTGCTCGGCGTGGCAATCTGCATGGCCACCCGAATATCCTGATTCAGCTGGAAAGCCTTGTAATAGGCCGCATAGGCAGTGTCCAGCGGGTCTACGCACAAATTGCTGTACTTGGGGTTGGTGTTGTTGGCAATCATCAGGTAGATGTTGCCCTTGTACATCCAGGTCTTGGCGTCATCCTTGGTGTCAGGATGGAGGCAGGCGGCGTCAATCGAACGTTTCGCCTTGTCCCAATATTGGTTGCCGTAATGGGTATAGGCCGAGTTCACCGCCGATTTCTGGGCAAAGAGAAAAGACGCGGCACCTACGGTCAGCATGAGCATGGTGAGTGTTTTTTTCATAATCCTGTGGTTTTATAATTGGTTGTTATTTTCTTGAATTACTATTGGTTATCGTTTTCTGTCCCTTCGGCGGCGCTTTCGGCTTCCGTTTCCTCTCCGATTGCCTCCTCTTCCTCGTTCTCCGTCGGCACCTGAGTCACGGAGGCGATGATGTCGGAGGGTTTCAGCTGTATGAGGCGCACACCTTGCGTCGCTCTTCCCATGACCCTCAAATCCGCCACTTTCAGCCGGATAATCACACCGCTGCGGTTGATGATCATCAGATCCTCCTCGTCGTTCACGTTCTTGATGGCAATCAGCTGTCCCGTCTTGTCCGTGATGCTGATGGTTTTTACGCCCTTGCCGCCCCGGTTGGTCTCCCGGTAGTCGGCCAAAGAGGAGCGCTTGCCATAGCCCTTCTCCGAAACGACCAGAATGTCATCCGAATCTTTTGCTACACAAATCATGCCAACCACCCTGTCGGCTTCCGAAGCCAGGGTGACGGCCTTCACACCGGAGGCGTTGCGTCCCATCGGACGGACCGTGCTTTCCTTGAAACGGACGGCTTTTCCGGAATACAAGGCAATCAGTATGGTGGCGTTGCCGTCGGTCAGGCGCGCATCCAGCAGGGTGTCGCCGTCGCGGACGGTGATGGCGTTGATGCCCTTCTGTCTCGGACGGGAATAGGCCTCCAAAGAAGTCTTTTTGATAATGCCTTTTTCCGTGCAAAGCACGACAAAATTCTGACGGATGTAGTCCGAATCCGACAAGGTTTTCACATTAATGACCGCCTTGATGGTGTCGTCGGGGTCAATGTTCAGCAGGTTCTGCACGGCACGCCCCTTGGAGGTCTTGGCGTCTTCCGGAATTTCGAAAACGCGCAGCCAGAAGCACTTGCCTTTTTCCGTGAAGAAAAGCAGGTGGTTGTGGTTGGTCGCCATGAAGAGCTTCTCGATGAAGTCGGCATCCCGGGCGCCGGATCCTCTGGAACCCTTGCCGCCCCGGTTCTGCACCTTGTATTCCGCCAAGCTGGTGCGCTTGATGTAGCCCATGTGCGAAATGGTGATCACCATGGCTTCGTCGGCAATGGTGTCCTCTATGCGGAAATTGGCGGAGGCCGAGTATTCAATCTTGCTCAAACGCTCGTCGCCATATTTCGCCTTGACTTCCAGCATTTCCTGCTTGATGATGTCCATCTGCATGGCCACACTGCCCAAGACATCCGTCAGGTATTTGATCTTCTACTGCAACTCGTCGTATTCCGCCTGCAGCTTGTCGCGCTCCAGTCCGGTCAGCTGACGCAAACGCATCTCCACGATGGCGGCCGCCTGCACTTCGGAGAACTGCCAGATGGACACCAGCCCGTTTCTGGCCTCGTCCACGGTTTTGGACGCACGGATCAACGCGATGATTTCATCGATGATGTCCAAGGCTTTCAGCAAGCCTTCCAAAATATGCGCCCTCTCCTTGGCCTTCCGCAGCTCGTATTCGGAACGGCGGATTACAATCTCGTGGCGGTGTTTGACAAAATAATGTATCAGTTCTTTCAGGTTCAGCGTCATCGGACGGCCATCCACCAGCGCCACATTGTTCACGCCGAAGGAGGATTGCAGGGGCGAATACTGGAACAGCTTGTTCATCACCACTTTGGGCATGGCATCTTTGCGCAGCTCCAGCACCACGCGCACGTTTTTCTTGGACTCGTCCCGGATTTCCGCAACGCCGTCAATCCGGCCTTCCTTTACCATGTCGGCAATGTGCCGGACCATTTCCGCCTTGTTGACCTGATACGGAATGGAAGTGATCACCAACCTGTCCTTTCCGTGCGGACCGGTCGCGTTCTCCCATTCCACGGTGCCCCGCATGACCACGCGGCCTCGTCCGGTGCGGTAGGCCTCCTGCACCCCGTCGTAGCCGTAAATTGTGCAGCCCGTGGGGAAATCCGGAGCCTTGATGTACTGCATCAGCCCGTCCACGGTGATTTCCGGGTCATCAATAAAGGCGACGATACCGTCCACCACTTCCGAAAGATTGTGGGGCGGCATGTTCGTGGCCATACCGACGGCGATACCGGAAGACCCGTTCACCAGCAGGTTGGGTATTTTGGCCGGCAGCACCACCGGTTCCATCAGCTCCTCGTCGAAATTGGGCTGGAAGTCCACGGTCTCCTTGTCAATGTCCACCATCATTTCCTCCGACAGCTTCTTCATCCGCGCCTCGGTGTAACGCATGGCGGCAGGCCGGTCCCCGTCTATGGAGCCGAAGTTGCCCTGCCCGTCCACCAAAGGATAGCGCAAAGCCCAATCCTGCGCCATACGCGCCATGGCGTCGTACACGGCCGTGTCACCGTGGGGATGGTACTTACCCAGCACCTCACCCACAATTCTCGCGGACTTCTTGGTCGGACGGTTCGAAAGGTTTCCGGTGTCCCACATCGCATACATGATGCGGCGGTGGACAGGCTTGAAACCGTCCCGCACATCCGGTAGCGCCCTGGACACAATGACAGACATGGCATAGTCGATGTATGCGCTCTTCATTTGCTTGTTGATGTCAACCGGCACAATCTGACCGAATTGCATTCCTCCTTCTTCCGCATTTTGTCCGGACATGCCCTCTTTAGTATTCTCTTCCATGGATTTCTCTTGCCCTTTTATTTCTAAATAGTTAATTATCAGTATCTATATTCTGTTTTCACAGAAATACAAATTTACATAAAATTCGCATACGCAGCCGCTCCGCGCCTGAAAATTTTTTCGGTTTCCGCAGCCCGTGCGGCACGTTTTTTTATTTCACTTTTTCGTGTTAAAAAAAGGCTTCCCCTTCTTCGCGGGGAGCCGTGGATTTGTTCTAATTTTGGAGATTTGATATTCTTGTTATGGAGAAATGGAATTTTTCAGAAGACACGGATGCCATTGTCCGGTACAGCTCGTTTGAGGCGCAGCAGCTCGGCAACAGCGGCATCAGCGTGGAACATCTGTTTTTAAGCATGATAGACCAGGACATCCCCCTGCTCAACCGCTTTTTCGCCGCCATGGACACGGACCCTCAGGCCCTGAAGACGACCATAGAGCGGCAGCTCAACGACGCCGAGGAGCAGGACCGTATGCGGACCTCCGCGCCCGACGGTCTGCCGATGTACAAGCATACGGAGCGGCTGCTGGACTTGGCCAACCTGTTCGCCAAGAAGTTCCGTTCCGCCACCATAGAGCCGGAACACCTGCTTTTAGCCATCCTGTGGAAGGAGGACAACTCGGTGAACAGCCTGCTGGCCCAAAACGGCATCACCTATAAGAAAGCCGAGCAGTTCCTGCTCCGGCAGAACGAGGCGGAAAGCCCGCAGGACAGCAGCATGGCGGATGCGGAAGACGATGAAGAGGCGGAAGAGGAGTCCTACACCCCGCCGGTTTCGCACGAAAACAAAGGCGGTTACAAAAAAAGCGGCACGCCGGTGCTGGACGCTTTCGGCCGCGATTTGAGCAAATTGGCCGACGAGAACCGTTTGGACCCCATCATTGGGAGGGAGAAGGAGCTGGAGCGTATCGCCCAGATTCTGAGCCGCAGAAAAAAGAACAACCCCATTCTGATTGGGGAGCCGGGCGTGGGCAAGTCCGCCATAGCCGAAGGGCTTGCCGTCCGCATCAAGGAGCGGAAAGTGCCCCGCATCCTGCTCGGGAAGCGCATTGTCAGCTTAGACATCGCCTCCATGGTGGCGGGAACCAAGTATCGGGGGCAGTTCGAGGAGCGCATGAAATCCGTGCTCGCCGAAATGGAAAACAATCCGGAAGTCATTCTGTTCATTGACGAAATCCACACCATTGTCGGGGCGGGGAACAGCTCCGGCGCCCTGGACGCGTCCAACATGTTCAAACCGGCCCTGGCCCGGGGCGAGCTGCAATGCATAGGCTCCACCACTTTGGACGAATACCGCAAAAACATCGAAACCGACGGCGCTTTGGAACGCCGTTTCCAGAAAGTGCTGATTGAGCCGACCTCTCCGGAGGAGACCATTGAAATCCTGCAAAACATCAAGGAGAAATACGAGGACCATCACTTAGTGACCTACACGGACGAAGCCATCAAGGCCTGCGTGTACCTGACCCAGCGCTACGTGTCCGACCGCTGCCTGCCCGACAAGGCCATTGACGCGATGGACGAGGCCGGCGCCCGCGTGCACATCCACAACATGGACGTGCCGGAGGAAATCACCCGCTTAGAGAAGCGGCTGGAAGAGCTTTCCGAACAGAAAAAGCAGGCCATCCGCCAGCAGTCCTATGAAGAGGCCGCCAAATTCCGCGACCTGTCCAAGACGGTGGAGGCGGAATTGCAGGAACGCAAGAAAGCCTGGGACGAGGAAATACGCAAACACCGCCAAATCGTGGACGAAAGCGTGGTGGCGGACGTGGTGGCCATGATTACCGGCGTTCCGGCAAAGCGCATCTCCAAGGAGGAGAACAATAAACTCGCCACGATGGAGGAGGACATCAAAGCCAAGGTCATCGGCCAGGACGAGGCGGTGCAGAAAATCTGCAAAGCCATACGCCGCAACAAAACCGGGCTGAAAGACCCGAACAAGCCCATCGCGACCTTCATTTTCCTCGGACCCACGGGCGTGGGGAAAACCTATTTGGCCAAAGTGCTGTCCGACTACCTTTTCGACAGCGCCGACGCGATGATTCGCATCGACATGAGCGAATACATGGAGAAATTCACTGTCTCCCGGCTGGTGGGGGCGCCTCCCGGCTATGTGGGCTACGAGGAAGGCGGGCAACTGACGGAAAAAGTGCGGCGCAAACCGTATTCCATTGTGCTGCTGGACGAAATAGAGAAAGCGCACACCGACATCTACAACCTGCTGCTTCAAGTGTTTGACGACGGGCAACTGACGGACGGATTGGGAAGGAAAGTGGACTTCAAGAACACCATCCTCATCATGACTTCCAACGTGGGCAGCCGACAGCTGACCGAATTCGGGACCGGCGTGGGTTTCAGCACGGAAGCGCGGCGGGAGTCCCAGAACGAGAACAGCCGCAAGGTGGTGGAAAATGCGGTGCGCAAGCAGTTCGCGCCCGAATTCCTGAACCGCATCGACGACATCATCGTTTTCAATCCGCTGGAAAGGGAATCCATTCACCAAATCATTGAAAACGAGCTGATCCATGTGATGAAACGCTTGGCCGACATGCATATCCGCCTGCAACTCACCGAAGAGAGCAAAAATTTCCTCGTGGACAACGGGTGGAACGCGCAATACGGCGCACGTCCGCTGAAACGTGCCATACAGCGTTACGTGGAAGATTTGCTGTCGGATGAAATCATCAACGGGAGCATACACGAAGGCGATAACTTGGAACTCATTGTGAATGAGGAAGGCTCTGCCCTGTTGCTCCGCAAGCTCCCCGCCGGAGAGGACACCGGCGACGCCCCATGCGCATAGGTATCAACGCCCGCTTGTTCGTCAAGGGGAAGATGGACGGCATCGCATGGTACGCCTATGAAATCGTCCGCCGTCTGGTGAAGGGGCATCCGGAACACGAGTTTGTGTTTTTCCACGACCGCCCCTGCTTGGAGGAGTTCATTTTCGGCCCCAACGTGCGGACGGTGGTGCTGTCGCCCAAGGCGCGGCATCCGGTGCTGTGGTTCTGGTTTTTCGAAATCAGTCTGAAAAAAGCCCTGCGGAAGGAAGGCATCGATGTCTTTTTCTCCCCGGACGGCTTCATCTGCCTGCATAGCCCCGTGCGCACCGTGGACATCATCCACGATATCAATTTTGAGCATTTTCCGAATTTTCTGCGATTTTCGCACCGCCTCTACTACCGGCATTTCTTCCCGAAATTCGCCCAAAAGGCGGACTCATTGGCCACTGTTTCCGCCTTCTGCCGTCAGGACATTTCCCAGACATATCGCATTCCGGAACAGAAAATCAAGGTGATAGGAAACGCCGCCGCCGAAGACTTCTTCCCCATAGGGCAGGAAGAGGCGGAAGCCGTCCGCAGGCAGTGGACCTATGGACGGCCCTTTTTCGTGTTTGTGGGCACCATCAATCCGCGTAAAAACATCCTCAACCAACTCAAGGCGTACAATAGCTTCCGCCAGCGCGGGCACGATGCCGTGCTGCTTTTCGCCGGTTCCAAACGGCACTGGACACACGCCATGGAGCAATGCCGACGGAGCCTGGAGTTTGCCGGGGACATCGTTTTCACCGACTACATCCCCACTGCCGAGCTCAACCGTATCCTCGCTTCGGCCGCCGCCTTGCTCTACGTCTCGTCTTTTGAGGGTTTCGGCGTTCCCATTTTAGAGGCCTTCGCCACCCGCACGCCGGTCATCACCTCGCAGACCACCGCCATGCCGGAAGTGGCCGGAGACGCCGCCTTGCTCGCGGATCCCACTGACATCCAGTCCATCACCGACGCCATGGAGCTTGTGTTCACCCATCCGGAAAAAGCGCGGGAACTGGTGCGCAAAGGGGAGGAAAGGCTTTCGCTTTTCTCCTGGGACCAAAGCGCGGAAAAACTTTGGGAACTCTTAGAAAACGGGGAAAAACCGGAAGCTGGGCGTGCACGGCAATAAACCGGCGACACCTGCGTTGATATGGTTAGTAACAATGTTTTTATGAAAAACCTTACACGAAATCTTTTGGGGCTGTATCTGCTGCTGTTGCCTTGGACCTACCGCGCCGACGCGCAGGAGCGGCTGCTCCACATGCCGCACAATCCGCAATTACGGAAAATGGCGCCCGTCCTGCAACAGAAAAGCGGAGAAACGGCCAACCTCACCCCCTTGCAACTCCCTTTCACGGAGGATTTCTCCGGCGTTTGCGGCTACCCTGACACTGCCCGCTGGACAGACCGCAGCGCATTTGTCAACCAGCATTTCGGTTTCAGGCCGCCTTCCATAGGCGTGGCCACACTGGATGCCGTGGACGCCTTGGGACGGGTCTACCCCCAAGGGAAAACCACCGCATTCCCGGCAGACACCTTGACATCCAGGCCCATACGCACCGACTCCCTTTTTCGGCCCGTCGCCCGTGCACTGACCGCCTCTGACTCGCTGTATTTCAGCTTTTTCTACCAACCCGGAGGCGGCATCCGCAACCATCCTTGGGAAGGTCTGGGTGATGCGCCGGAAGCCTCGGACTCCCTGATTCTGGAATTCGGGTTCTACACCGGGGATTCCGTCTACACGGAAGATTCGTCAGCCAAGGTTCCGGAGACCCGCTGGGTTTCCGTGTGGTCCTCGGGCGGGACAACGCTGGAACAGTTTGTGGCCAAGCACCATCTGGATTCAAGCCTCTGTTTCCGTCAGGTGATGATTCCTGTGACGGACAGCTGCTTTTTCAACCCGGGCTTCCAATTCCGCTTCCGCAACCTGGCCTCTTTGGAATTCACCAAGGAAAACCCCACCTGGGCCGGAAACGTGGATTTCTGGAACATTGACTACATCCGCCTGGACCGGGGACGCTCCTGCAAAGACACTTTTATTGACGACATCGCCTTGGCGGACAACCCGGGCGGACTGCTGAAAAACTACACCGCCATGCCTTGGAGCCATTTTCAGGCATCGGAGCTGAAAACCGCCTTTGAGGTACACCTGCTCAACCTGTCCAATGTGACCAAAAACGCCTCCTACATCTACCGCATCACCAATCCGGAAGGCCAGACGGCAGGATCCTACGATGGAGGCTCCTACAACATCGAGCCGCTGCGCTCCGGCGGATTTCAGTCCTACGCGCCCCACGCCCGGCCCGACCTGCGCAACCTCAGCCTGACCTCCGCCGCCGACACGGTGGATTTCCGCATACTGCACCTACACAGGGAGGCGGGCAGCGGAGACCTCAACCCCTTCAACGACACTGTGGTGTTCATGCAGCCCTTCCGCAACTATTTCGCCTATGACGACGGCACGCCGGAAGCGGGCTACACCGTGGTGGACGTGGACACCTACAAGACCGCCCTGGCCTTGAAATTCAGCATGGGCAAAGCCGACACCCTTAGGGCCATTGCCATGTACATCAACCATGTGCTGGATGAAGCCAACGACTTTGACTTCACGCTCAGCGTCTGGAACGACCGCAACGACATGCCCGGCGAGCTGATGTACAGCCAAAAAGTCTCCCAGCATTACAGCGACGCGCTCTACGATTTCCAGCTGTTCTACCTTGACCGCCCCATTGCCCTACAAGGCACGTATTATGTTGGATACCAGATTTCTAATAAAAACTTCCTCAACGTGGGTTTTGACCAGAACACCAACCGCAGCGAAAACGTCCGCTATTTCAGCGGCAACCAATGGCACACCAGCTTCCTCGCCGGAACGCCCATGATCCGCCCCTACGTGGGGAATCCCTGGAGCCCGGTCGCAGCCCCCGCCATTTCTGCGGCCGCGCAAGGGCTGAAAGTGTACCCCAATCCCGTGGAAGACCGGCTGCACATCGCACTGCCGGAAAGCATGCGGGAAAACACCACCCGCCTGCAAGTGTGCAACCTTTCCGGCCAAGTGCTGTACCAAGGGGCCTACACCTCAGAACTTTCCACTGAAAACCTGCCCGCCGGGCTGTACCTGCTGAAAGCCGATGACGGCAAACAGCGGATGCACTGCAAATTCGTGGTGCGCTAAACCCGACGAGAACACACAAATACAAAAGAAGGATGGCGGTTGCCATCCTTCTTTTCTTTCGCTCAAAGGAAAGTGAGGAAACTATTCCTCTTCTTCCTCGGCGTCTTCCTCTTTTTCGAAGCGAACCTGCTCGTAGAAGTCATTATAACCCTGCTGGACCAACTTCACCGTGAATCCGTTGAGGGCATACAAACCTTCGTTGTTCTTTCCGTAGGTGATGTTTTGGAATTTGATGGTGTAACCAGATCCACCGACAAATTTATAGCCGCCGGTGTAGTTGGCGATTTTGCCCACTCCTTTGGTGAAGGTGACCGTCAAATGATCGACATCGGTGAAAATCCTTTGGCCGCCGACTTCACTCGGAATGTTGATTTTGTTGTAGGCGTCACCAGCCGTCAGTTCCAATCTCCAACCATTGCCTTGGGTCAATTCCTGGGTACCGGCGCTGTCCAGCACATGGATACGGTAAGTTCCGGCCAAACGGGCGGCGGAAACCCTCACGGTTTTGTCCACCGAAACGTCTCCGGCTTTGAAGGTGGCGGTCTGTTCGCCAATCTTCTCAAAATCCACACCGCTCACCGTCACGGTAGAACCGTCGGAGGCTTTGGCGTACTGGACCAGATCCGCGTTGCTTCCACCCAGAGCGACCACGATGTTGTCGGTGGTGAAGGAAATGGTCACATCAGCATCCTTTTTACAGCTGACACTGAGAAACATGCATGCTACTGCGAGCAATAAGAACCCTTTTTTCATCTTTGTTTTGTTTTTGGTATTATTAATTATTTGATTTTGAATTTGCAAAATGTTAATCTATATTGGAATAAGTGACTATCAAACGCATCCGGCGCGGCCTGTCGGCATGCGCGGGCCCTTTCAGCTTGACGCGCGTGGCCTGTGTGGCGGCCCCGTTCACGGTCAGGTAAATCGGATAGGAAACGTCCAATTTGTCCATAAGGACATATTGCACATACTCCGTGAGCAGGAAACGATAAAGGGAGTCCTCCGAACGGTAGGTCCCGCCGAAATAGTCAGTCCCGATATTCAGGTAATCCGGCAGAAAATACGATTTGGTGGAAGCGGAATCCTGCTTGTAGTACATGGTAAGGGCCGTCGGATGGAAATACGGATTGTAGCCTCCGGTGACCTCGTCGGGCGAAAGCAGCAGCTCTGCCTTGTGCACGGCAATCCGCCTGCCTCCAAAACGGGATTTCAGCGTCGGGAAGCGAAACTGTGTCTTGATGCCTCCGGAAGCCTGCACATACACGGATTTCCCCGCATCGGTACGGTTTTTGTCCACGACCTGCTTGCGCAAATCGGCTTCCGCACCGGCGTAATCCCCATGGGAAATGCGGGCGTAGTACACGGAAGAGTCGTTGGAAACCAATTGGAAGGTCAGGCTGTCGTGGTCGTTGTTGTGGTAGTAGAAAGTGACGGTCGCCAAGGTGTTCAGCACATCAATATAGGCCAGACAGCCCGCGTTTTCCTTCTGTTCCACTTTGAGCATCAATCCTTTGAAATATTGCAAAAAATGGACGTTGTCGAAAAGCTCCTCGGAGCCGGACTTGTCTATCACTTTCTGGGTGAAATAGGTTTTCTGGAGCGGAATGCGCACTTGGGGGCTCTGCACCTCGCCCGTCACCACCGCATTGGTCTTGGGACGCACCTCCAACAGGCAGGGGGCGTTTTCCACAAGGTTCTGGCTTTGTGTGGCCAATTGCGTGGTGGTATAGTAAAGGGAATCCTTGTGCATGGCTTCATCCAACTCGTACACCCCGACCGTCAAACGATTGGCGGTGTCCCCGAAAAAGCCCGCATACGGAAGCGAAAGCACCACGGAGTCCAGACCGGCGCCCGCACCAAAATCCACCGCATTGGCCGAAAGGCGGAACTGTATCAGCAAATCGGCACGCACCGTGCCGAAAACGGGATCCTCCACCCAACCGAACACTTCTGCGCTCATTTTGCTTGTCCGCATGGAATCCTCGGCAATGGCATACACCTGAATGTCGTCCAAGGTGTCCGCATACACGGCGTCGTACTGCTGCAAACTGCCGCCCACATTCTTCCCCTCCTCCTTACAAGCCGTCAGGAGAACAAGCAGCAGCCCCAGCCATGGAAAGAAACGGGTTTTCATCATGCGTGTCGTTTAGGATTCCAGTATTTTCTCATACAAAGCCACATAATCCGGCACAAAATCCTCCTGCGGATGGACCATGTGCAGTTTTCCGGAGGAGAACACGTAGTCCTTGATTTCCGGAAGCACTTCCTCATGGCCGATCACCACCGCATCCGAATAATCGATGGCCAGTTTGGTGGTGGACTCGAAAGTGGCTTTCTTATACAGCGCGGCCTCTTTGACCGGCACGTTGGTTGATTTCAGCTTGGGCACGAACGAACGGTTCAGCTCCCTCGAAAAATGGTCGTTATACACGGAATAGATCACCTTGGAGAACGCAAACAGCGGATTGTCCATGTAGACTTTCTTCACATACAGCGGCAGCAGGCAGGAAATCCATCCGTTGCAGTGGATGATGTCCGGGCTCCAGCCCAAATTCTTGACGGTCTCCAGCACGCCTTTGGCAAAAAAGATGGCCCGCTCGTCGTTGTCCGCATGGAATTTCCCCGTTTTGGGGTCTGAAAGAATGCTTTTGCGGTGAAAATACGTCTCGTTGTCTATGAAATACGTCTGCATCCGCACCGAAGGGATGGACGCCACTTTGATAATCAGCGGGTGGTCATTGTCCCGAATAATGATGTTCTGTCCGGACAAACGAATGACCTCGTGCAACTGGTTGCGCCGCTCGCTCACCAAACCATAACGCGGCATGAAAGTGCGTATGTCTATGCCGCTTTCTTGAACCGACTGTGGAAGAAAGCGTCCGATAGTAGAAATGTACGTGTCATCCACATAAGGCGTAATCTCCTGATTTACATATAAAATTTTGTACGTTGGCATCGGTTTTTTCGCATTTTACTCGTGTGCAAAGATACAAAAAAAAACATTATCAAAGCACTGTTTTCGGGCTTTTACTTTTCAACGGATTGCATACGCACCGGTCCAAGCAGTCCTATCGGCTGTAACGGCTGGTTCTTTGTGCCGCGGTTTGTCCAGTACTGGGCGACTTCATTGTCCGTCAAAGATTTTACATAATTGCCGAGGGTTGTGGTCACCCTGATTTCGAGCAGGTTGTCGCCCTCCTTCACACAGGTGGAAGGGATGGTGTAGAAATGGTTGCCATACCAGCGTTTCCCGATTTTCTCACCGTTGAGATAGCATTCCGAAATGCCCTCCACGCGGCCAAGGTCCAGCAAAATGCGGTCCGGCTTTTTCACCGGCACATTCGTGCAATATCTTGCAGTGCCGGCAAAAGTGCTGTCCACCTTGCGGAGATCCGTCAGTCCCCCTTCAAAATGAACTTCTTGATCGCCTGCACCACCATAATACCACATTTCGACATCCCAACTTGTCAGCTGCATCCAGTCGGCTGCAGTGGACGGCTGCTGCGGTTTTTCCGGTATAGCCCGCCCCTGCTTTTTCTCGAACACCAGCAGCAGTGAGGAGGCGGGCCCCATGCGGTAGGGGAAGGTGATTTCCTGACGCTCGCCGGTTTCCGGATTCCATTGGTAGAGGGTCTTTCCCTTGGCCACGGAAGGGTCAAAACGCAAATCCGCCTCGTAGGAGTTGTAGCGGTGGCTGTTGGAGATGAAAAAGACATCGTTGCCGTCCGCCGTGCGGTAGTGCACCTGCATCACATAGGGGTCAGGGGCGTCAAAGGTCAGCGCATGGGGCAGCTGAAAACGTTGCTGAAGTTCCTTGTACCAGCCGATGTAATTGGAATCAGGCTTACGGACAAACAGATAGCGTTCCGGATAGCGCGTGCGGATGCTGTTCAGGCAATCCGTCACCCTGGCATCCTCCGCCGCATTGTCGGAATGCATTCCCAAGGAGCGGCACG
>JAGAEQ010000032.1 GCA_017613015.1 Bacteroidales bacterium
ACAGCCCGCCATCCTTGGCAACAGGAACGGCGGCACGCGGGAGCTGGTGTCCCCGCCTGTGGAGTACGAACCTTTCCTCTCGATACCATCCCTCCAACCCACCGGAACCCCCAATGACATCTTCTATTACCACATGAACCACCTCGGCTCCACTGCCTTTGTCACCGACCAGAACCAGACCGTGACCCAAGGCTTCCTGTATGCTCCGTTCGGCGAAATAACTACTGAATACAACGCTACTTTCGGTAATGACATTATTCCTAAATATGCCTTCAACGCCAAGGAGTTGGACGAAGAAACGGGCATGTACTACTACGAGGCAAGGTACTACAAACCACCGGTGTTCACCTCAAGAGACCCTATGTTTGAAAAGTACTTCTGGATGACCCCGTATGCCTACTGCGCCAACAACCCGGTGAAGTATGTGGACCCGAATGGAAGGGAATGGGATTTATCATCATTAACTGATGAACAAAAAGCCGTATGGGAAAAAACTATGACAAAAGCGTGTGATAAAAGCAAGTTGTTTAAGTTTATTTACAATCAGTTAGATAAAAGTCCCATAAAATACACGGTAAATATAGGGCAGACCTCTTATGTAGATGAACATAATGTTGATGCTCAATATAACCCCGAATCACAAACATTTACATTTCAAAATGTGGAATCCATAAAAAAATTCAGTGCTTTTTCAGAGGAAATGTTTCATGCATACCAATTAACTGAAAATAATGGCAAATATGATATAGGGTCTTTTAATTACGAATTTGAAGCGAAGCTTGCAAAACATATTATGTTAGATGATGGATTATTTCTCGGACAAGCCACTTTTGATGGAATGACATCTTTCATAGATCAATTTGATAAAGATTTCGATTATGGATCAACTTTCACAAGCAAAAACATCAATGAAACATTTCTTTCTACATACAGGGAAGCAGCGAATGCTTATGCAAATTATAACAAGTTAAATGGTATTGGAAATGATAAATATCAAACTGCTACAACAGTAAATCCATATTCATTGATAATCATGATAAACAGTGTGCGCCCATGAAAAAAAATGTAATGATATTATTGTTTGTCATCCCATTGTGCGGATTCGGACAAGAAGTTGTGACGACTGATTACAAACACTTTGAAATAATCGCTAATAAAATAGATTCTGTAATCAGAAGTGTTCTTTATCCGAAGATTAATTCCATTGATTGTAATCTTGTTCAAGATAATGATTTCACAAAGCCGACTTTCTGTGGCAGTAGTTTCTGTGGAGATAGTTTGATAGTGGTTCATGTCAGAGTTAATCTTGATTCAACAGGAAAATTTCATATAGCACATTTTAAAATAGGTGGTAATTGTATAGCAAAAATGCAGTATATTGAAGATAAAAGAGAGGAGATTGTTTCCCATATAGAATCCATGGACCCATTATTAATTTTTTATTATGAAAAAGAGCCTGACATATGGGAGAAAGATTTAACAAAAGAAGAATTATTCAAGCGAATGCCATATTTGCAATATCAGATTCCTGTTTTTATTAAATATTAATTCAACAAACAAATGCAATGTAAGCCTCCTTAAAAAAAAATCGGTCAACTATAATGGCCCAAAAAAATTTGGACAGCAGAAACATGAAACAAAGCCATAATATATTAGTCTCCTTCGGCATCAACGACAGTCTTCGCAAGTGGGCGGTGCAGGCCTCCGGCCAGCCGTTCGTCTATTTCAACTACAACCCCGTAGGTGACAACACCAAGGTTTACAGTGCAGTGGCCAACGACTGGGAACGCAACTACACCTACGACCTACTTGGCAGAAGGCTGACCTACACGGAAGGTGAGCTTGCCGAAAGCTACACCTACAACGGCGGCAACCTGGCCTCCCACAGCCAGAGCTGGACGGAGAACAACCAGCAGCAGACCAAAACCACCACGTATCACTACAACGCCCACCGCCTCGACAGCGTGAGCTATGAAGATGCCCTTACAACAATTTATCATTACGACCAATATGGCCGTGTGGACTCCCTCTACGACGAGAGCGGCGTGATGTGCTATGAGTACGGCAATATGGGTGAAATCACCAAGGAGACCCGCATATACGCCCTGCCTTTCCTTTCGCAGCCAATAGCCTTGACAACACAGTTCCGCTATGATTCATGGGGACGTGTGGACAGCATATTCTACCCCGATGGGGAACGTCTGAACTACCGGTACGACCTTGGCGGCCAACTGCAAAGCGTTTCCAACAACAGCAGCTACACCTACCTGGACAACGTGAGTTACGACAGGTTCGGCGCGAAGTTGCATCAGGAGTACGGCAACGGGCTGGTGACGGACTACGACTATGACAACACGACCCGCCGCCTGTCGCAGATAACAGTGACGGACAACAGCAACAACCCGTACAGCGACATCCAATACACCTACGACCCTGTGGGCAATGTGACCCAGGTGGCAAGCTCCTATTCCTGGACACAGGGCCAGGCCTTCACGGAGGCCTTCGCCTACGATGCCTCCGACCAGCTGGTTTCCGCTGCGGAAACACAGGCACAGTGCTACCAGCTGGAGGTGGGCTACGGCGACTGGGGAAGGATTGACGACTACAGCCTTCTGCATACCGAGTTGTGGAGCGGTGCCACCACGCATGACCACCGCAGTTTCGCCTATCCCAACGACCCGTACAACCCGCAGCAGGCGCAGACACTGTTCGCCCCGGAGACGCACAACGGCACCTCGGATGTGACATACACCTTCGGCATCAACGGCAGTCTCCGCAAACGCGAGGAGCACTCTCCGAACCCCTGCACCGAATACTACCTGTTCAACAGTGCCGCCAACCTGAAGGCATACAGCTACGACGGTCTGGACTTCGCCTATTATGGATATAATGCTTCCAATACCCGTACTTACAAGCTTTCCATGCTTAACACCAACCAGTGGGTGAACGGACAGCCGGAACCTCTGGATTTGCAATTACAAAGCGCCATGTTCTACCCGAATGCCTACCTGAACTTCAACTGTAAACATCCCCCTTTTGTAAACATCCCCGAAAACCGGACGGTTGAAAAGTGGACAAAAAGTGTAAACCTCCCCAAAACCCGGACGGTTGAAAAGCGAATGTTTATACGAGCTGTTAGGAAGGTGATGCCGAACGGCACGTACGATGATGTGAGAGGTCGGTAAACGAAAGTAGGAGATAAACTTTCACTTTCGTTTACCTCCTACTTGATGGAGCCACTTCCCGGACTCGAACCGGGGACCTACGCATTACGAATGCGTTGCTCTACCAACTGAGCCAAAGTGGCCTGCGTGATTCAAAGTGCAAAAGTAATCAATTTTCAGATACGAATCAAACCCAGCGCAATTTTTTTCTCTCATCCCGTTGCAGCTTGTCGTTGTCCAGCAGCCATTCGACTATTTTCAGCAGTTTTGCTTCCGGAATGTCCGTTTTTTCCGCCAGTTCCTCCATGCTGAGGGCTTCGGCTTTGAGCAAAGGTTTCACGATGCCGAGCAGCTGGTCGAATTCCCATTCGGAAAGTTGGGTCTTGTTCCGTTTCAGGCAGATGTCGCATTTTCCGCAGCGCACCGCGTCCTTTTCCCCGAAATAGGCCACCAGCTGTTTGCTGCGGCAGGGCGAAAGGGAGGTCACATAGTGGCGGACGGCCTCCAGCCGCTTTTTCGCCGCTTGCTTGCGTTCCTCGTACACCTCTCCCGAAAGGCGCAGGTAGCGGGGTTCCATGCGGTCTTCCAGCCAGGTGAGGCGGGGAAGCTCGCTTTGCGCCTCATAAATCAGTATGCCGGCCTCGTGCAGTTTTTGCAGCATGGCCAGCAGGGTGTCCATCGGGATGCCGCTGCGCCGGCTGATTTCTTCCTCATCGATGCGGACAAATTGGGTGAACAGCCCGGGGTAGGAGCGTAACAGCAGCTTGATGAGCGGGTCGTACACTTCGTTGGCGACCTGAAAACGGTATAAGTCGTCCCGATGGCAGGGGAAATACAGTTTGGAGGCGTTGGCAAAGTCGTTGAGGAGAAAAAGTCCGGCCCTTTCCAGAAAACGGAGGGCGTTGTAGGTGACGATGGGCTTGTTTCCGCTTTGCCGGGCGAATTCCGCATTGTTGTATGGGAAGGTGCATCCGGCCCCGTTGCCGTTGGGGAGTCGGTAGTAATGCCCGAGTGCGTCGTATATCTCCTTGATTTTCTGCAAGGGCGGAAAACTGAGTTCGAAATTGCGCTCCAGTTGGAGCAGGTCTGCCTCTTCATACAGCAGCAGGGCGTAGGCTTGCTTGCCGTCCCGTCCGCCTCTTCCCGCCTCTTGGAAATATGCCTCCAGGGTGTCGGGGAGGTCCAGGTGCACGACAAAGCGCACGTCCGGTTTGTCTATGCCCATGCCGAAGGCGTTGGTCGCTACGATGACACGTATATATCCTTGGGTCCAAAGGTTTTGCTTGCGTTCCCGCTCTTTCAGGCTCAGCCCGGCGTGGTAGAAGTCGCTCGGAATGCGGTGGCGTTGCAGCATTTCCGCCACTTCCCGGGTGCGCTTGCGGTTGCGGACGTACACAATGCCGCTGCCCGGCACCTTGGCGATGACCCGCAGCAGCCGCTGCTCCTTGTTCTCCTCCTTTTGCACGACATAGGTCAGGTTTTCCCGGACAAAGCTTTTCTGAAAAAGGCAAGGTTCCCGGAATTTCAGTTTCTCCTGAATGTCTTGGGCGACTTCGGGGGTGGCGGTGGCCGTCAGTGCCAGCACGGGGACGTTTTTGGGGAGTAGGGGGCGGATTTCGGCGATTTCCAGATAGGGCGGCCGGAAATCGTAGCCCCATTGGGAGATGCAGTGGGCCTCGTCCACCGCCAGCAGGCAGGTGTCCATGGCTTGGATATATTCGCGCATGCGCTTGTTTTTCAGTCTTTCTGGAGAAAGATACAGAAATTTCACCTCCCCACGGACGGCCTTGTCCAGGATAAGGCTGACTTCGGTCGCGTGCATACCGGTGTAGACGGCTTCGGCGGAAATGTTGCGTTTGCGCAGGTTCTCCACCTGGTCCTTCATAAGGGCGATGAGCGGGGAAATGACGAGGCATACGCCCGGACGGGCTAAGGCGGGCACTTGGAAACAGACGGATTTGCCGCCGCCGGTGGGCAGCAGCGCAAGGGTGTCCTTGCCGTCCAACACGGAGCGGATAATGTCCTCTTGCAGCGGACGGAAATGGGAATACCCCCAATACTGCTGTAAGATGCGTTCCAGTTCGTTCATGCCTCCGGTTCGGTCCAGTCCCCGTTCTCCTTGATCAGCTGAATCAGCCGTTCGATGCCTTCCTCTTGGGGAACCTGCTGGTAAATAGCCTGTTTCCCCTTGTACAGGCTGACTTTTCCGCCGCCGCAGCCGACAAAACCGTAATCGGCGTCGGCCATTTCGCCGGGGCCGTTCACAATGCACCCCATCACCCCGATTTTCAGGTTGCGCAAGTGCTTGGTGCGCAGCCGGATATCGTGCAGCACCTTTTCAATATTGTATTGGGTGCGGCCACAGGAAGGGCAGGCGATGTACTCCGCCTGGTCGAAACGTATGCCGCAGGCTTGCAGTATGTGCAGGGAAAGCTGGTAAATCTCCTCTTCCGGAAAATGCGGGTTGCTGATCCAGACGCCGTTTCCGAAACCGTCTGCAAAAAGGGTGGCGAAATCAGCGGTTGCCCGGGCGTAAAAGCGTTCCCGCTCTGTTTCCCGGTAGTTGCGGCGGATGATGACCGGCGCGTTGTTCCCTTCTTGAAGGAGACGGTTGAAAAAGGCACGCAGGGCCAAGGGCTGTTCATTCTCAGGGCTTTCCAGCACCAAAGCGGCGGCTTCGTTGGGAAGAGCGTCCTTGCTGTGCAGCCGGGGAAGGGCCTGCAAGTCGGCAGGCGTGCAGGCCTCCGCCTGGCGTTGCGCCCAGTCGGACACGACGATGGCTTGTTTGCGGCCGAAAATGCCTTCCGGCACGGTTTTCCGGACGTGGAAACGGTAGGGGTCGTAGGCAAGGTCGTCGGGCACGCCGCTTTCTTCCGGACCGCTTGTTTGGAGCTCCGAGGCAAGGGCGGCCAAAGTTCGGGCGACCGGAACTTCCTTTTCCGGCGCTTCCGTCAGGGAGACGCGGATGGTGTCCCCGAGGCCGTCGTACAGCAGGGGCAGTATTCCGGCGGTGGATTTGATGCGGCCGTAGGCGCCGTTGCCCGCTTCGGTCACGCCGAGGTGCAGGGGGTAGTTCCAGCCTTTTTCGTCCAAAAGGGCGACCAATAGGCGCACGGATTCTGTCATGATGCGCACATTGCTGGCTTTCATGGAAATGACAATCTGGTGGAATCCGAAGTCTTCGCAAATCCCGACAAATTCCAAGGCCGACATGGCCATGCCAAGGGGAGTGTCCCCGTAGCGGCTGACAATGCGCGGGGAAAGGGAGCCGTGGTTGGTCCCGATGCGGAGCGCGGTGCCGTTGCGGCGGCATACGTTGAGCAGCGGCAGCAATCTGTCCGCCGTTTTCTCCAACGCCTCCCGGTACTCCTGATCGCTGTACTCCCATCGGATTTTACGGTCCGTGTAGTTGCCCGGGTTGATGCGGACTTTCTCTACCCGTTCGGCCGCGATTTCGGCGACCTCCGGCGTGAAATGCACGTCGGCAATCAAGGGGATGTGGCAGTGCAGGGCCTGCAAGCGTTTCCGAATGGCGGAAAGGTTATGGGCGTCTTCCGCGCGGGGCGTAGCCAAACGCACATAGTCGCAGCCCGCCTCGGCCAGACGGACAATCTGCTGCACGCAGGCCTCGGTCTCCAAAGTCGGGATGTTGGTCATGGACTGAATGCGGATGGGGTGGCTTCCGCCCAAGGGAATGCCGCCCACGTCCACCACGCGGGTCTCCCTCCGGTGGTGGCGGAAGGGGCTGGGGGTATAGGGGGGGAGGTTGTTTTCCATCATAAGGAAATGAAAATAAGTGTTGTTTACGTTTTTATATACATAGAGACAACGCTTTGCAACGTTGTCTCTACGATGGGTGTCTGCGGAAGTTGTCCCGCTTAGTCGAAAATCAGTTTCTGCTCGGACACATTGACCGTGTAAGTGCCGAATTCGTCCACGAAGGTCTTGTAGCCGATGACAATGGGATCCTGCTGGTCTTTCACCACGGTGAAGGCCACGTTCTCCAGAATGTCGTCCCCGATTTGCAGGGATTCCATGTAGACGACGGAACCGTCAATGATGTAGCCGGTTTCCGGCACGATGGCCGCCGCGCCTTTCTCGAAATCGGCCACGGTGATGATGTGCTCTTTCAAGAACTTCATGGCTTGGTCGTAGGAAATGCAGAACTGCTCTTTTTCAGGATCAATCCTGAATTTCAAGGTCTTGCTGTTCACATAGCAGTCGCCGCGCACAATCTTTCCCTCGTTCTCCGTGGCGACTTTGATGAATTTCTGGGTGATGATGCTGACGCGGGGCTGGGTCGGATCCGTGGCGAAAACGGTGTCCGTGGAGGGAACGTAGTCGTCACGCAGGATCATGAACTCCGTACGGCGGTTGAGGTCGTGGGCGGCCTCCTGCTTGTTCTTGGGAGAGAGGCTGTTAATATATTCCGGTGTCAGCACGGTGCCTTTGGTGAAGGTGTAGCCGCGGGAGACGATGTCTCTTTCCAGTGTTCTCGGCACCCTTTCGGCATATCCCTTGGCCACCAGACGGGCCGGGTCGATGTGCATGGAGTCAATCAGGAAGTTCACGCAGGATTCGGCGCGGTGCTGCGACAAGGTGTCGTTGGTCATGGGGATGGGGCGCACGTCGGTATGGGAGCGCAGCTCAATCACAAAGGTGGGATTCTCCTTCATGATTTTGTACAGGCCCATGAGCGAATCCTGGTACTGGGGCTTGAGGTCCCATTTCGCCAGATCATACAGGATTTCCGGCAGCAGCACCGGCTCTTTCGGAATGGGGTTGAGGATGAAGTCGTGCTTCAGGTCCTTGTTCTCCATCAGACCCACGGTGGTTTCCCGTCCGCGGCAGTTGGCGTTGTCGTAGTAGCCGCTCTTCTTCACGTGGATGTCGTAGGTGACTTCCGGCAGGATTTTAGTCTTGTCGAAGCTGTAGTAGCCGCGGATGTCGGTGGTGGTCTTGTGGACGGCTCCGTCGGAACCGGTGATGGTGACGGTGGCCCCGTCAATGTATTGCAGTGTCACGCTGTCCTTGACAAATCCGGAAAGGGTGAAGATCAGCGGACGCAGCTTGAAGGTCCAGATGTCGTCGCCGCCCCGGCCGCCTTCGCGGTTGGAGGTGAAATAGCCCTTGCGCAGGTAGGGGAATCCGGAAACCGGGTCAATGGCTTGGGAATGGTCGAAAATGATGCCGTAATCGTCGGCTTCGGAGTTGATGGGGTATTTCAGGTTCTCCGGCTTGCTCCACTCCCCGTTGGTGAGGTGGGACACGAAAATGTCAAAGCCGCCTAAGTTCACATGGCCTTTGGAGGCGAAGTACATGGTGGTGTCGTTCTCCAGACTGGGGTACATCTCGTGGTCATAGGTGTTGATGACGGAACCCAGGTTCTCCGGTTTCTCGAAGGGTTTGTTCTTTTTCGGGCGCGTGGTTTTCCAGATGTCGTAGCCGCCTTCGCCGCCGGGCATGTCCGACACGAAGTACAGGGTCAGCTCGTCTTTGGAGATTACCGGGTGCACGTAGTCGAAGGAGTCGGAGCCAAGCTGGATGAGCTGGGGTTCCGCCCAGGATTTGCCTTTTTTGGTGGCCTGGAAAATCTGGCAGTAGGAAACGGTCTTCTTCTCGTTCGGGCAGCGGGTGAAGTACACGGTGGTGCCTTTTTCGTTAAAGGTGGCCTCTCCCTCGTTGGCCTCGCTGTTGATGATGCCGCTGTTGTCCAAAAGCAGGGGCGTGGTCCATTCGCCGGGGAATTCGGTCAGCTTGCTTTTGGGCTTGTTGGAGACGTAGAGGTCGGAAAAGCCCTCGCCGGTCCAGGCGTCGAGCTTTTTGCCGCCCGCGCCGCCTTCACGGGAGGAGGTGAACACAATCTGGTTCTCCTTTTTGGGCAGTCCCCAGGCCGGACTCCACTCGTTTTGCGGCGAATTGAAGCGTTTCATGTTCTCCACTTCGTCCCGGGTGGGGTTGTTTATCCATTCGGGAGCGAGGGTGGCCGATTCAATACGGTCGTCGCAGCGCGGGTCCTCCGGGTTGTACTGTTTGTATTTTTTGTAGTACTCCAAGGCTTTGGGGAAATCCTTGCGCAGACGGTAGATGTCGCCTAAACGCAGATAAACCAGCGGATTGTCCTTCTGGTAATTGACTTTCTCCAAGCGGAGGTACTGCTTTTCAGCCATTTTCAGGTTGCCCGTCAGGCTGTAGCATTCGGCCAGCTGGAACATGATGCGGCGTTTCTCCACCGGATTCCGTTTCACTTTGCCGTAGGCCTTCTTATAAAGGTTGATGGCATCCACATATTGGAAGGTGTTGAAAGCTTTGTCGGCTTCCGATGCCGGACTTGATTTGATCTGTGCTTGGGCAATGTTTGCTACAAATAAAGATAACAAACTGACACACAAAACTTTATAAAATCTCTTCATGACAATGAATGATAATGGGTTTCAAAAACGCTAAAGTAGCAAAAAAAGCAATATCCCCAAGGTTTTTCCGCAGAAATATTTCATAGGAGGGACAGGATTATTTTTTTGCAAATTCGGCGGGGATATTCATAAAAATATTACTTTTGCTTTTTGGACTAATGCAAAATTTTGAGAAAATGGGTAAAGTGATAGCCATCGCCAATCAAAAAGGAGGTGTCGGAAAAACAACGACTTCCATTAACCTTTCAGCGAGTTTCAGCGTGTTGGAGCACCGGACGCTGCTGATAGACGCCGACCCTCAGGCCAACGCCAGCTCCGGTTTGGGGCTTGATCCCAAAACCGTGTCATCCAGTATTTACGAGGTGATGATAGGGGAGACGCCCATACGGGAGGCCATATGTCCGACCAATGTCCCCCATCTAGACATGCTGCCTGCCCACATCGATTTGGTAGGTGCGGAGCTGGAACTGGTGAATTTTTCGGAAAGGGAGAGCATGATGCGCCGCATTCTGGATGAAGTGCGCGACGAATACGAGTTCATTGTGATTGATTGCGCGCCTTCACTCGGCCTGATCACCGTGAACGCCCTGACCGCCGCCGACACGGTGCTGATTCCGGTGCAGTGCGAGTATTTTGCCTTGGAGGGCTTGGGCAAACTGCTGAACACCATTAAAATAGTTCAGACTAACCTCAACCCGGAACTGAACATCGAAGGCATTCTGCTGACCATGTATGACAACCGCCTGCGTTTGAGCAACCAGGTGCTGGAGGACGTGCGGGCGCATTTCAAGAATTTTGTGTTCAACACCGTCATATACCGTAACGTGCGCCTGAGCGAGGCCCCTAGTTTCCAAAAGCCCGTGCTGATGTACGACGCCTCGTCCAAGGGCGCGGTGAACTACCTGAACCTGGCGCGGGAGATTCTGCAAAAGCATCAAGTGGTATCCGAAAACAAAGAGAAGAAAGATGGCAGCAAAAAATAATGACAAGAACAAGAAGGGCCTGGGACGCGGCCTGAGCGCCCTGCTGGGCGATTATGCGGAAAATAGCATAGTGCCTGCGGATTCTCCCAGCCGTGTCAGGGTGGGCAGCATTGCCAAAGTCCCTTTGGAGGCCATAGAGACCAATCCGTGGCAACCCCGCACCTCCTTCGAGGAGGAGGCTTTGCAGGAGCTTTCCGACTCCATCCGCAAGCAGGGGCTGATACAGCCCATAACGGTGCGCGACATGGGGAACGGGAAATACCAGCTGATTTCCGGCGAACGCCGGGTGCGTGCCTCGAAAATGGCCGGGCTGACCATGATTGCCGCCTATGTGCGCACCGCCGACGACTTGCAGATGATGGAGATGGCGTTGGTGGAGAACCTGCAGCGCGAGGACCTGAACCCCATTGAAGTCGCTGTCTCCTTGCAGCGTTTGCAGGAGGAGTGCGGCATCACCCAGGAGGATGTGGCCGAAAAGGTGGGGAAGAGCCGTTCCGCGGTCACCAACTACCTTCGTTTGCTGAAACTGGGCATGCCGGTCCAGCAGGCGTTGTGCGACCACCGTCTCAGCATGGGGCACGCCAGGTCCTTGGTGGTGGTGGAGGACGCCGCCGAACAGCAGAAGCTGCTGGATGAGATTCTGAAACAAGGGCTTTCCGTGCGTCAGGTGGAGGACAGGGTGCGTCAGCTGCAACAGGCCGCCACGGCGCAGGAGAAGCCGAAAACCGCCTTGAAGGTGGAGCTGCCTTCCCATGTGAAGGAGGCCGGGCGTCGCCTTTCCGGACGTTTGCAGACGGCGGTGGAGATTCACCGCAGCCTCAAAGGCAAGGGCAGCCTGACCATACGCTTCAAATCGGACGAGGATTTTGCACGAATCATGAAGCTGTTGCAGGAATAAACGTGAGAACTCCCCTTGTCGTAGGCTTGTTTTTCCTGTTGTGGGCGCCGTTTGTGGCGCAGGGGCAGCAGCATGCGGCTGCAGTGCCGGATTCCTCCGGCAGCGCGGTTCGGGCCAAGTCCCCGAAAATAGCGGCCTTGTGCTCGGTGATTCCCGGCGGCGGGCAGGTATATAACGGAAAGTATTGGAAAGTGCCTGTGGTTTACGGCATTATCGGAGGGGCGGGTTACTTGGTGTACAGCAACCACGACAAATATGTGTATTACCGGACGGAGAACCGCCTGCGCCTGAACGGCGCCACGGAGGGGCTGAATCCGGACTTGCGCAACATGAGCACGGAGAACGTGGCCGCCTACGAGAGGTATTACCAGCGGAACCAGGAGCTGTATGCTTTCGTGTTCGCGGTCTGCTACGGGCTGAACATTGTGGACGCCATGGTGGACGCGCATTTTTCCACCTACGATGTGTCGGAGCGTCTGAGCATGCAGCTGCGCCCCTATGTGGCCGGTCCGGATTTTGCAGTCCGCAACGCGGCTCCGACCTGGGGGCTTTGTGTCGTTTTTCGAGGAAAATAAATTAAAAAAAAATGAATATAGCTATTCTTGGTTACGGGAAAATGGGCGAGCAGGTGGAACTGGTGGCCTTGGAGCGGAAGCACCGGGTGGTCGCTTTTATTGACGGGGAGGAGGACTGGAAAAAATCCGCCAAGGCCTTCGAACAGGCCGACGCGGCCATAGACTTTTCCACACCTTCTGCGGTTCTGGAGAACATAAACCGCTGTTTTGAAGCACATAAGCCCATTGTCATCGGGACGACCGGATGGTACGGGCAGCTTGCGGAAGTGAGGGAGCGTTGCCTGGCCGAAGGGCAGAGCCTCTTCTACGCCTCGAATTTCAGCCTGGGGGTGAATCTTTTCTTCCGGCTGAACCGCTACTTGGCCAAATTGATGGTGCCGCACAGCGAGTACGATGTCAGCATGGAGGAGGTGCACCACACGTCCAAGAAGGATGCGCCCAGCGGAACCGCCATCGTGCTGGCCAACGACATCATTGCCGCCATTCCCCACAAGGAATCCTGGATCAATCAGGAGAACGACAACCGTTCCGAGCTCTCCATCAAGTCGCAGCGTCTGGGAAGCCAGGTCGGCACGCACTCGGTGGTCTACACTTCCCCCATGGATGAAATCCGCATCACCCACCAGTCGTTCAACCGCAAGGCCTTTGCCATAGGGGCGGTGCGTGCGGCAGAGTTCCTGCAAGGCAAAAGCGGCTGCTTCACCATGGAGGACATGCTGGAAGCGGAGTGCAAATAGGATTCAGTAACTAAAAACGGAATATCATGGAATTGTCAATCCCATTCATGCTGGTGTTCACCATAGTGTATGTGGCGGGCATGCTCGTCGGCCTGTGGAAGGTTTTTGAGAAAGCCGGTGCGGCGGGCTGGAAGGCACTGGTGCCGGTGTACAACCTGATTGTCTGGCTGAAAGTGCTGGAGCGTCCGCTGTGGTGGCTCGTTTTTCTGGCCATTCCCTATTTCAACATCTTCATGATTTACCTCATGGTGTGGAAAACTTACCGCCGTTTCGGCAAAACCTCCTACCTCTGGCTGCTTCCGGCGACCTGTTTTCCCTGTGTCGCCTTCCCTTATCTCGGCTTTTCCAAAAAGGAGACCTTTTTCGCCCCGTCGGAGCTGCCGAAGCTGGAACTGGGCGTTTTTTCCCGCAGGGAGCTTTCCGCCAAGGAGGCCAAAGCCTTTCCCGAAGGCCGCAAGACCAAGGGGCGCGAGTGGACGGACGCCATCATTTACGCGGTGGTCGCCGCCCATCTCATCCGCACCTTCCTGTTCGAGTTCTACAAAATCCCGACCTCTTCTATGGAAAGCACGCTCATGGTCGGGGATTACCTCTGTGTGAGCAAGACGGCCTACGGCCCGCGGGTTCCGCAGACTTTTCTGGCCTTTCCCTTTGTTCATCACACACTTCCATTGACAAAGCACCACAAATCCTATACGGAATGCCTGCGGCTCCCGTACCTGCGCATGCTGGGGAGCACCTCCTTGAAGCGCAACGACGCGGTGGTGTTCAACTATCCCGACGGGGACACGGTGATCCTGCAACGGCAGAACGAAAGCTATTACGGCGTGCTGCGGGCCTTGGAAAGGGCTTATGCCAATCCCCGGGAGTACGCGGGGCGGTATTACCAGTGCGACGGCGTGCTGCACACTTACAGTGAGCTGTTTAACCGCTACGGCTGGGACAACTTTTCCGGCAAGGCGCGGGAGGTGCTGAAGGCCGAATACGACGTGGTGGCCCGTCCCTCCGACAAGCGGGAGAACTACATCAAGCGCTGCGTAGGGATGCCAGGGGACGAGCTGCTTATTGCCAAGGGGGTGCTGTATGTGAACGGAAAACCCGCCTACAAACCTGAATACCAGCAGTTCTCATATCTTATTTACAACAACGGCGTGGGCCTGTCCCCCAAGGTTCGCCAGCAACTGAACATCAACGAGGAGGATTTCCAGTCCGGGGAGGGCATGGATTTCGCCTGTCTGCACGCGGCCCAGGTGGATGCCTTGCGCAACATGCGGAATGTGGTGGAGATACAGTGCCTTTTGGATGCCGACACTGTGCCGGATCCGGACATTTTCCCCTACGATGCGCGCTACGGTTGGAACCGTGACTGCTTCGGTCCGCTGCGCATTCCCCAAAAAGGGGAGACGGTGGCCCTGAACGACAGTACAATCTGCCTTTACCGGCGTATCATAAAAAATTATGAAGGGCATGATTTGCAGGAAAGGAACGGCAAAATCCTCATCGATGGGAAGGAGGCGGACACCTACACCTTCGCCCAGGATTACTATTGGATGATGGGCGACAACCGCCACAATTCGGCCGACTCCCGCTACTGGGGCTTCGTGCCGGAGGACCATATCGCCGGAAAAGCCAGTTTCGTATGGCTCTCGCTGGACAAGTACAAGGCCTGGGGGGACGGCAAAATCCGCTGGAAACGCATGTTCCGCAGTGTGAAATAAAGTTTCGGAAAAGCCGTCGGAACATTGGAAATTTGACTACTTTTGCAAACTTAATTATAAAGCATTGTCATGGAAAAATTTAAAGCGCAGAAAATTTGCATGAACCCCTTGGTTCAATACCTTCAGAAGGAGGCGAAGGACTTCACCAAAGCGGACATTATCCGCTATATAGAGGAAAATGAGATACGCATGCTCAATTTCCGTTACGTCGCTGGGGACGGACGGCTGAAAACCCTGAATTTCGTACTGACCGACAGCCATTACCTGGATCAGATCCTTTCCTACGGCGAGCGGGTGGACGGTTCCAGCCTGTTCTCCTTTGTCAAGGCCGGTTCCAGTGACTTGTATGTCATTCCGCGTTTCCGCACCGCCTTTATGGACCCCTTTGCGGAAATCCCGACCCTCAGCCTGTTGTGTTCCTACTACACCAAGGACGGCAAACCCTTGGAGACTTCTCCCGAGTACATTCTCAAAAAAGCCAAAAAATCCTTCCAGGATGTGACGGGCATGGAGTTCAAGGCCATGGGCGAGTTGGAGTACTACGTGGTCGGTGACAAGGAGGACCTTTTCCTGGCCACGGACCAGAAAGGCTACCACGAGTCCGGACCCTACAGCAAGTTCGGGGAGTTCCGCGCCCGCGCCATGTACTATATCGCCCAGGCCGGAGGCACCATCAAATACGGGCATTCCGAAGTGGGAAACTTCACCTTGGGTGACAAAATCTACGAGCAGAACGAAATAGAGTTTCTGGTGACCGATGTCGAGGAAGCCGCCAATCAGCTGATTGTGGCCAAATGGATCATCCGTCAGCTGGCTTACGAATACGGCTTGGATGTGACCTTCGCCCCGAAAATCACGGCGGGCAAGGCCGGAAGCGGCTTGCACATCCATACGCAAATCACCAAAAACGGGGTGAACCAGTACGTGGAGAACGGTGTGCTGAGCAAAACCGCCCGCACCGCCATTGCCGGTTACATGCAGTGCGCGGCTTCGCTGACGGCTTTCGGCAACGCCAATCCGACCTCCTATTTCCGCTTGGTGCCTCACCAGGAGGCGCCGACCTCCATCTGTTGGGGCGACCGTAACCGCTCCGTGCTGGTGCGCGTGCCGCTCGGATGGCTGTCCAAAGGGGACATGGTGGCCGATGCGAACCCGCTGGAGAAACCGAATCCGGTGGACGGCTCGTTCAAGCAGACGGTAGAGTTCCGCTGCCCGGACGGCTCTGCGGACATCTACCTGCTGATGGCCGGTCTGGTGGTCGCGGCCCGCTGCGGTTTCGAAATGAAGGATCCGCTGGCTTTTGCCGAAGAGACCTACGTGGATGTGAATATTTTCGACGAGGCCAACCGCGCCAAGGCCGATTCGCTGAAGAGCCTGCCGACCTCCTGCTACGAATCCGGCGTGATGCTGGAGCAGCACCGCGAGTTCTACGAAAGGCACGGCGTGTTCACACCCGAGCTTATCAATGATTTGGCGGCCAAGTTGAAATCCTTCAATGACCAGCACATCCGCGAGGAGTTGGAGAAGCACCCCGAACAGATGATAGAAATCGTGAAAACCTATTACCACTGCGGATAGACTGACGCTCCATGATATGGTCGCTTTTTAAAGGAATGATGGTGGGGCTCCCGTTCATTTTTGTACTGGGGCCCGCCTTGTTCGCCATCCTGCAAACAAGCATCACTAAAGGCTTTTACTCTGGTTTGCAGTTTGCCATCGGCATTGCGTTGAGCGATGTGATGATTCTCTCCGTCTGCTACTTGGGAGCCAGTTTCTTCACCGACAACCCGCCTTTCCAGATCGGACTTGGCATGGTGGGGAGCGGCTTCATGGTCTGTTACGGGCTTTACCTTTTCCTGAAAAAAGGGCATCCGAAACGGAAACGGAAGCGGAAGGAGCATGAACTGAAGGTGGCCATCAATTGGAAGGGGGTGTTCAGCGAAGTGGGCAAAGGCTTCTTTATGAACACGGTCAATCCTTTCTTGTGGATATTGTGGCTCTCGGTGATTTCGGTCAGTACGGCGGGAGGCACGGCGGCTCAGGCGGTTTGTTTTATCCTGGGGGTTGAAATGGTGATTCTTCCCAGCGACATGCTGAAAGCCTATTTCGCGGACCGGCTGACCAATGCGCTTTCGGAAAAGGTGGTGCACCGCATCAACCATGTCGCTGGCGTGCTGATGATGGGCTGCTCTGTGGTGCTACTGATACGCACACTGGTGGTGTTCAACCTGATCACGCTGCCTTTTTTTAATTAGTCAATAGATGTAAACATGCAGTGGAGTAAATACATAAGACGTTGCGCAGGTCTTGTGGCCTGTTTGCTGCTTTCGGGGGCGCTTTCCGCCCAAAACAACCGGACCTACGATGTCAATGTGCAGAAAATGAACCGGCTGATGCAGTTCGTCCGCTATTATTACGTGGATTCTGCGGATTTTGAAACCCTGACAGACAAGGGGATAGTGGAGATGCTGAAGCAGCTGGACCCGCATTCCGTCTACGTGCCGAAAAAGGAGATACGCCGCATGAACGAGCCTTTGGAGGGCAATTTTGACGGGATTGGCGTGCAGTTCCAAATCATCAAGGACACCATTGTGGTGGTGGAGCCGGTCAAAGGCGGGCCTTCGGAAAGGGTAGGCATTCGCGCGGGCGACAAAATCATCCGCATTGACGACAGCGTGGCTGTCGGGAAAATCTGCACCAACGCCTGGGTGTTTAAGAAGCTTCGGGGCAAAAAGGGCACGCGCGTGAATCTGGCCGTGCGCCGGGGGCATCAGGAGGAGCCCTTGTATTTCACCATTGTCCGGGACAAAATCCCCATCCATTGCGTGGAGTCCTACTTCATGGTGGACAAGGAGACCGGCTACATACAGCTGGAACGTTTTGCGCAGCAGACCTTGGCGGAGTTTCGCAAAGCCTTGGCGGAGTTGCAGGCGCAGGGGATGAAGAACCTCATTTTCGATTTGCGCGACAATTCGGGCGGCTACCTGCAAGCGGCCATTGACATGGTCGGGGAGTTCATGGGCAAGGACCAATTAGCGGTGTACACCCAAAACAACCAGACGGGCAACCGCTTTAATTACAATACACAGCATCACGGCAATTTCGAGGAGGGGCGTTTGGTCATCCTGATTAACGAATATTCCGCCTCGGCTTCCGAAATCGTTTCCGGCGCGGTGCAGGATTACGACCGGGGCATCGTCATTGGCCGCCGTTCCTTTGGCAAAGGTTTGGTGCAGCAGCAGCTTCCCCTGCCGGATTCCGCCCAGGTGCGCCTGACGACCTCCCGTTACTACATCCCTTCCGGGCGTTGCATACAGAAGCCTTACGAGGACAGGGAGGAGTACAGCCGGGATGTGATTAACCGCTACAACAAAGGGGAGCTGACCCATGCCGACAGCATACATTTTCCGGATTCCCTGAAATACAAGACGGCCAACGGACGCACCGTGTACGGGGGCGGCGGGGTGATGCCGGATATTTTCATCCCCATGGACACGGGGCAGATTTCCGACTACTATTACCGTTTGTATCGGCGTAATATCTTCAGTCCCTTTGTGCTGCAATATTTGGAGAAACACCGTTCCTCCCTCTTGGAGGCCTATCCCGATTTCGACAGCTTCTACGGGCGTTTCGATCCGGACGAGGCGATGATGCGGGAGTTTTACGCCTATGCGCGTGCGGAAGGGGTGACGGACACCTTCGAATTCAAGCTGAACGCCTGTCTGAACGATTTCGCCAAGAAGTATAAGGACACCTTGGAGAAAATGTTTCCGACGCGGGAGAGCGTGCAGGAGGGCCATGCCATGGAAAAGCTCTTTCTGGACTATCTGGACGGGATACAGCGCGACTACCGCAAACGTCAGGCGGATTTTGACACGGAAAAATACATCAAACGACAGCTTCGGACGCTATTGGCCAGAAATTTGTACGACAGCCACAGCGCCGCCAAGATATGGATGGAGACGGATGAAACCTACCAGGAGGCGGTGCGTGTGATCCATACGCCTTCCCTTTTCCGGAAAATGGGCATCCGCAACGCCGCGGCCCGTTAGGCGCGTCGGCGTATCCGAGAGGAAAAACAAGTTCTTTGTAATATTTATAAATAAATAATTAAACGTGAGTTACGAAAAGAAAAGCTACCGGGACGACGATGGTCGCTCCGGAGAAGCGAATCACCGGGATGGTGACAGCAGGGGAAGAAGAAGCCTTTCTTCCAAATTAGCCAGAGATGGCGAGAACAGACGCAAAGCGCGTCGGGAATTTTTCACCGGTCGTCCGGACGGAGGCTTCCGTTACAGAGAAAAGGGACGTTACCGTCGGGAGGATGACTTCCGCCCCGCGTACCGGGAACGCCGGCGTTTTGAGGACGAGGGTGAGACCGGGGCCGATGAGACACAGCGTGCCGAAGGCGGGGAGAACGGCACCTACGAAGCACGCCGCCGCAACAGCGGAGGCCCCCGCAGAGACTATGGGGAGCGTCGCAGGGAAGGACGCAGGGAGTACGGCGAGGAAGGCCGTTCCCGTGAAGGCGGCCGCCGTCCCTATGCTTCCGATCGTCCCTTCCGCCGCGAAAGAGGCGGTTTCGGCGAACGCCGTGAAGGCGGTTACGGGGAACGCAGGGAAAGAAGACCCCGCTACATTGAGGATTCCCCCATTATTGACGAGATTGTGCACAAAAGGCGGGACGAGGGCCGGGAGGCCGAACGCAGGCCCAAGGTGCTTTCCTTGGAATGGAACGAGGAAAGGGGACTGATCCGCCTGAACAAATACATTGCCAACGCGGGGGTGTGCTCCCGCCGCGAGGCCGACAACCTGATTGAATCCGGAGCTGTCACCGTGAACGGAGTGGTGGTGAAGGAGCTGGGCGCCAAAGTGATGCCCACCGATGTGGTGTGCTACGGCGACAAGGTGCTGCAAAGGGAGAAGCCTGTCTATATTTTGCTGAACAAGCCCAAGGATTTCATTACGACCACCAACGATGAGTTTGACCGTAAAAACGTGATGAACCTGGTGGCCGGCGCCTGCGAGCAGCGGGTGTATCCGGTCGGTCGTTTGGACAGGAACACCACCGGGCTGCTGCTGATCACCAACGATGGCGAACTGACGAAGAAACTGACCCATCCGCGCTATGGCGTGAAGAAAATTTACCATGTGGAGCTGGACAAAGCGCTTTCCCAGGAGGATTTCGGGCAGATTATTTCCGGTCTGGAGCTGGAAGACGGTTTTATCGCGCCGGACGAATTGGCCTATGTGGGTGATTCCCAGCGTGAAGTCGGTATCACCCTGCATTCGGGGAAAAACCGCATTGTCCGCCGTATTTTTGAGCATTTGGGCTATGAGGTGGTCCGTCTGGACCGTGTGTACTATGCCGGCCTGACAAAGAAGGATTTGCCGCGCGGGCATTGGCGCTTCCTCCGTCAGGAAGAGGTGAATATCTTGAAAATGAGTTTGTAGTCGGTGAAAGACAGGGCGGTCCATATTGGGGTCTTCGGACGCATAAACCAAGGCAAAAGCTCGTTGATCAATGCCTTGACCGGGCAGGATACCGCCATTGTCTCTGATGTGCCCGGCACCACCACCGATCCGGTCAAAAAATCCATGGAGGTGTTTGGCATAGGGCCGGTGGTTTGGGTGGACACCGCCGGTTGGGACGACGATTCCGCCTTGGGCGGGCAGCGTGTCCGGAAAACCAAGGCGGTGCTGGACGAAGTGGACCTGGCTTTGCTCGTGTTTTCAGGCAACCGCTGGGAGGAGTGCGAGCGGCGGATTGCCGGGGAGCTGCAAGCGAAGGACATCCCTTTCGTGCTGGTGCACAACAAGTCTGATGTGGAACCCTTGCGGGAGGAGGTGGCCGCTTCCTTGCGGAAAACTTATGCGGCCCCTTTGTGCGCATGCAGCGCCTTGCGCGGCGAGGGAAGGGAGGAGCTGATTCGGGCGATGGTGGAGACCATTCCGCCTTCGGCCTACCGCGTCACAAACATGGTGGCGGACCTGGTGCGGCCCGGCGATGTGGTTTTGCTGGTCATGCCGCAGGATGGCGAGGCCCCCGAGGGGCGTCTGATTCTTCCGCAGGTGCAGATGATACGCCATGTGTTGGATATGCACGCCGTTCCCGTGGCGGTGCAGCCCGAGGAGCTGGCTGGCATGCTGTCGCGTTTGCGCCCCAATCTGGTGATTACCGACAGTCAGGTGTTCGCGCAGGTGCAGGCGCAGGTGCCGCCGGAGATTCCCCTGAGCAGTTTCAGCATTTTGCTTTCGCGGGCCAAAGGCAATTTCGAGGAAAGCCTTGCCGGAACGCCCCATATCGACCGTTTGCGGGACGGGGACCGCGTGCTGATGTTAGAGTCCTGCACCCACATCACTTCCTGTGAGGACATCGGCCGGGTGAAGATTCCGCGTCTGTTGCGGCAGTACACGGGCAAGCAGCTGCATTTCGACTATGTGTCGTCTTTGGACCCGCTGCCGACGCTTTCCGGTTATGCCTTGGCCGTGCAATGCGGGGCCTGCATGGTGACCCGGAGGCAGATTGCCAACCGCTTGAAAAAGATTGCCGACGCCGGGGTCCCGATTTCCAATTACGGCATGTGCATCGCCTATGTGACCGGGATTTTCCGCCGTGTCACCGCCATGTTCCAGAAATAAAGATACGTAAACCATAGTACGATGATTCTCTATTTTTCAGCTTGCGGCAACAGCCGTTGGGTCGCCGAGACCTTGGCTGACAAGTTGGGCGAGCGCAGCCTTTTCATTCCGGACGCTTCCGATGAAGTGGATTTGCAGGAAGGCGAGGCCTTGGGCGTGGTGTTCCCGGTGTACGCCTGGGCGCCGCCGCGGCTTGTGTCGGACTATATTCGTCGGATGCGCCTGCGTAACAAGCCTGCGTATGTGTGGTTTGTCTGCACCTGCGGGGACGAGGCCGCCTTCACGCATCGGGTGTTCCAACGCGTCTTGCGCAAGGCGGGCTTGCGCCTGGACGCCTGTTTTTGTCTGCAAATGCCGGAAACCTATCTCGCTTTTCCTGGCTTTGCGTTGGACACTCCTGAAAATGAAAAAAGAAAGATAGCCAAAGCCGAGGCGGAACTGCCGCGTATCGCCGAGCTGATAGACCGACGCGAACAAGGACGTTTTGAAACGCTGCGGGGCAAATTCCCCTGGTTGAAGACCTATGTGATGCAGCCTGTCTTTTATCGTTTTATCATCGCAGACCGCCGCTTCCGCGCCAATGCGCAATGCACGGGATGCGGACGTTGTGAGCGGGAATGCCCTTTGCACAACATCCGCATGGCGGAGGGCCGTCCCGAATGGCAAGGGCATTGCACCCATTGCATGAGCTGCTACCACCATTGCCCCGCCAACGCCATACACTACGGCTCCTTCACCGAAGGCAAGGGGCAGTATTATTTTGGCAGAAACCTGAGAAACAAGTAAGTCTAAGAGAAGAAACAAGCAGGGAAGCGGCACTTGCTAGCCCAGCAAAGTGCGGTATAAATCCATGTATTGTTGCAGGTGATGTTGCAGGGAATAATGCGCTATGGCAAATTCGCGACAGCTCGCCGTCTTGTCCTTGAGTTCCGTTGAACCGATCAGCTGTTTCAGTCGCTCAACGACGGCCTTGAGGTCATTGTTCGGGATAGGGAAGCCCACTTTGCTGTCACAGAGTTCCTTTTGGGCCGTATTGGCGTATGCCATGATGGGGGTGCCACAGGCCAAGGACTCTATGAGCGTCATCCCGAAAGTCTCTTGCTTGGACAAACTGACAAGCACGTCCGCCATGGAGTAAAGTTCGGACAGTTGCGTGATGGATTCCGTTTTTTTGACGTGTATGATGGGTTGGGGCAGTTCGCAGGGTGTCTTGCCCACCATCACAAGGGCGAATCTGTCATCTAAACTTTCGGCCAAGGTTTTCCAGTCGTTGAGCCCTTTTTCCGTTGTCCATACGTTTGCCACGCCCAGCACCACAAACTTGCCTTCTATCCCTAAGCGCTTGCGCCAATCGCTTTCGCTCGGCTTGAACTGTTCCGTATCGACGCCATTGGCAATGACCTCATGCGGCTTGTCGGCAAGGAAGGAGGTCCCCACCACTTCGTTCAGCCACTCCGAAACACTGACAATATGTATGTTTTGGACCAAACCGAAATAACGTTTCTTCAGTTCGTAGTTTCTGCTGGTGCCGGTGTTTGTGATTGCTTTCGGGTAGTCCGAGCGAGAGGGGCATTTCAGGCAGCCGCTTTGCCATTGCTGGCATTCTTGGGAAGTGAAGTATGCGCAGCGTCCCGTCATGGGCCAGCAGTCGTGCAATGTCCATACGGTCGGCACGCGGTATTGGCTCAAAAAACGCATCAGCATAGGGTAGTTCAGGTAGTAGCCGTGTATGTTGTGCAGGTGAATCAAATCCGGTTTCCACTGCCGTATCTTCTTGATTAGCCTGTGCGTGGCTATGACAGAGCCCAATCCGTGCATGTTCAGCCTGCCTGCCATGCCGTGGAGGTATTCGTTCCATTTGCCGTCAATGAGGTGGGTGGGGATGGCGGAACGGCTGTTGTAGCGGGCTCCGTGCAGCGCGATGCATTCCCCTCCCTGGCGGATCACCTCTTTGCCCAACTGCTCGACGATTCTTCCGGTTGAGGTGGTGTGTATGGCGGTATTGATGAACAGCACCCGTTTCTTTGTCAAAAGTCCGTTCATTGTCTTGTCACTACGTTGAGGGCCTCTATGTATTGTTTTCCCCATTGCATGTCGGGTTCAAGGTAGTTCCCTTCGCCCCACTCGTTCCACGATTTGAGCATCACCAATGGATTTTTTTTCTTGTCAACGATTTGCCGGATGGCTTCCGCATGCTGTTGGAACAGCTGTGGCGTGGAGTTGCGCAGAATGAACGCCCGCATGCGGCTGCGGGGCGAGTGGTCCCAATTGGGCAGGAGCGTCGGCACCACATCCTCCCGGCGCATGACAGCCGAGGCGAAGACACGCATGGAGCGCTTGTAGTCGTACACCAAGGGCGAACGCCCGCACAGGTGCCTTATCAATACAGGCAGGTGCCGGAGAGCCAGACCGATGTTACGTTTGGTGTCCCCGAGCGGCACCAGATTGACGGCGTCAAAACCGAGTGACAGCACTTTGTCCACCTCGCGACGGTAATGGGTGTAGCCCAGCAGGTAAAGCCCGGGAAAACCGGCTTCCTGCGCCATGGCTTTCCATTTTTTTGTCCATTCCTTGCCATCGGGCAAATCAAGCGGACGATAGAGCATCAGCAGCGGTTTGCCGTCCACGCGGATATAGCGTTTGTCTTGGAGGATGGGCAGTATGGCGTTGAAATGCCGTTCGTCGTCCCCTTCCGGATAGGTTTGCGCTATCAGCAGCTTGTCGGGGGCGGTCTGCTGGTCCAGCCAGGTTTTGGCTTTCCAACTTTCGTTAGCCCAACCTAAGCAGAACGGGAAGTCCGGTTCGCCGGATTGAAGCACTTCTTGCAGCGGTTTTTCCAACAGTTGTTTGCCCGCAAACCAGTAGTGCCAATAACAGAAGCCTTCTATCCCGGCCTCGCGTGCCAATTGGACCTGCCGCTCGCGCACGGCGGGGTCGAGGAGGTTGTAGTAGCCTAAGGTTCCGGGCTGTATGGGTTGTTTGTGCCCGGCATAGAACGGGCGGGCGTTGCGCACACTTGTCCATTCGGTGAAACCTTCACCCCACCATTTGTCATTTTCAGGAATGACATGAAACTGCGGCAGATAATAGGCTATGACTCGCATAAAATGGTTTGCATTTGATTTTCAAACGACTGCTTGTTGACTAATTGTAACGCCTTCTTTTGTCCGGCCGAGGCTATTCCCCCCCTGAAATCAGCATGCATGCATTTTTCCAGAAGGGAAAGCAGCGCGTCCGGCTGGTATGGTGAAAAGAATAACGTTTCTATGCCGTCTTTTAGTATTTCTTTCATGCAAGATTGGTTGGTTTGCAGCACACAGACCCCCAATTGCATGGCTTCAATCACGACCAAGGGCATGGTTTCGCGCCACGAGGGCAGGACCAGCAGGTCAATCTCGCCATAGAACTGCGACACCTTTGGCGTTTGCGGGAAGACGACAACGGTCGGTTCGCGCAAGCCGGTCATTTCGTTGATGCGGTTTTTGTCTTCTTCGGTGATGGCTCCGCAAAGCCACAGGGAAGCGTCGGGGTGTTGCGGGTGTATTTTTTCAAAGGCGCTCACCAAAAGCCCGATGTTTTTGCGTGCTTCAAAATGGCCGATAAAACCGATACGCACCCCCTTGTGCGGTGCAAGTCCGTTTGTTTGGGTCGCATCCATTCTTTTGATGGGATTGTAGACCACCTGCGCATTGGGAAAGGGGCGGCCCAGGGTGTCTTCCCATATTTTTTGCTGTTGTTTGGCAATGAAAATGATGGTGTCCGTCCGTTGGGCCAAACGGCGGTACAGTCCTTTCATGGACGGATGCCATCCGAACGAGGAGTCTGCCAGCTCGTGCCAGTGCCAAACGTGCCTTGTGCGGGTGAGCCGCGCCAAATCGGCGCCGATAAGCGTGATGGAGGAGGAGGAACAGATGCAGTCCGCTTTGTCCTTTCGGAGGAGTTTGTGCAACCGCCACAAAGCGGGGAGGTTATACAGCCTTACCAAGGCCGTGCGCCACAGATGCACGCCCGCAGCGCGGTAGGGGAACGCCACTACGCGCACCTTCGGAATCCCCTCCAACACGGCGTCTAATCCCGAATCAGCCACGATGGACGGCACCGTGACCGTCACACGCGCTCCGCCAGCGACACAAGCCCGAATCGCTTGCACCATCACGGCTTCCGCTCCGTGCACGCCGCGTGCATGACTGATGAAAAGCAGGTGGCTCATTGGGTACGTTCTTGGTTGAATGCTTGTTTTGATTGTTCCAACCGGGCCTTGCCAGTGCTGGGGCGCGGGTGAATCTTAAATTCGATGTAGTTCTGGTACGGGTTGTAGGCCGCCGCCTTTGGCGCTTCGAGGAAGATGTTTCGGGAGAAGCTGAAGCAGTAGAGGGCGATGAGCAGCAGCCCGGCCAAACGCTCGATAAAGAGGGGCAGCACCTCCAATATCATCGGCAATAAGACAACCAGACTGATCAGAAAAAGCATACGCCCGCGATTGCTTACTTCCACCAACTCGAAGCAGTAGTAATAGCACACCAAACTGAGCGCAAACATGTTAATCATGATGGTCCCGTAGGGCAGCCCTTCGATTTTTTTCCGAAAGAACAAAATCACCACAAAGATGGCAAGATTCAGGAAAAAGCCGATGCTGAACTGCCTGGTGACGGCAAAGAGCGCATTTTCCGTATAGATTCTGATCTTTTCGGCGTAGGTTTCCCCCAGCCATTGGCCTGCCGTCAGCATAATCGTCCGCATCCAGGGGATGCCTGTCAGCATCAGAAGCGCGCCAAGTCCCACCACAGTCAAGTACAGCCAGGTCGGCAATTTGCGGTCCAACACGAAATAGAGCGGAAGCATGAGCGCCGCGACGCGATGGAACAGGCAGGCCAGAAGGATGAGAAGCAGGTATTTCCAGATTTTCCGGGACGGTATGTATTGGAGTGCGAAGTAGCAGAGCGCCACGGCTGTCGCCTGACGTATGTAAATCATTTCCAGCTGGAAATAGAGGATGGCATAGTAGCCAAGAAGCGCTACGGCCGGATATTTCGTATATTTGTTGGAGGCGATGGCGATGAGCGAGATGTTGATGGCGGTGACGATGAAAAACAGGCCCTGCACCGTCCCTCCGCAGGTTTTGACGAGGGCGCACAGGAGGGTGAAGCCTTCTTCCACGGGTTGGTGGAAGAGTTCGGCCGGGCTGGCGAACAAACGGCTGAGCGGGGGAATGTCGGCGAAAATGAGGGCGTAGGTGTCCCAGTCGCCGCCCGTCTCGTAACGCAGACCGGCTATGCCAACCAGTATGGCTCCGGAGATGCAGCTGAACACGACCTTGCTTTTGCTGTCGTGCCGCTGGAGGTTCATCCGGGCCAATATCCATAATATGCCGAAAAAAATCAGATAGAACATGTTCTATTTCTTTGGGTTAACAAAATGATGCCTACAATGAGGCACTCCGCCAGTTCGGCCATGTTCCAACTCAGGCATACGGCTTTGACGTTTAAGGTGGGCAGCAGGGTGACATTGAGCGAGATGCACAGAATGGCCAAGCTCAGGCCCACCCAAGGCGCCCAACGGTGCAAGCCCATGCCGTACAAGCCTTGTACCGTGAGCAGTGTGGCGGTCATCACCAGGAAGGGGATGGGCGACAGCCATCGTAAAATTCGTATCGCCAATTCATAACCGCCGCCGTAGACAATGCGGATGACGCTTGGCGCGGTCAGCCAGGTCAGTAGCGACACCAAAGCGGCGGACAGTCCGGCATACAGCAGCACACGGCTCAAAAAGCGCATCCCTTGCTGCTGTGATTTTTCGAACCGCAGGCTGATTTCCGGATAGATGGCCATGCTGACTGGTAGCACCACCACCATGTTGAGCGCGATGATCAAGCGCTGGGCGGCCGAGAAGCAGCCAATCACTTCATCGGTGGCAAAGGCTCCGAGAAGGGTCATGTTGATAGTGGTGTACAAACTGACAAACACGTTGTTGAGAAAGATGGGCCAACCGGCGGCCAGCACTTCGCGGAGCGCCTTGCGTGAGAGTTTGCAGGCACCTATGTGGAAATGCCGGATGACATACCAAAGCGCACCGACCCCCGTCAGCACGCTTGCCACGGAGAGCAGCAAGGGGTAGAGCCTGTAGGCCGAGGCTTCGCGCACGATGGCGATGACCAAGGCCGCGCCAAGGAATTTGGCAAAGAAGTTGAACCAGGCCATCTTGTCCATCTGCTGTTCGCCCTGCAGGTACCATGTCGGGAAAAACACGATGCCGATGTTGGTGAGCGCCGTGTAAAGGTAGAGCTTGGGGTCGCAGGCCACGCGGGGGATAAAGAGCGGCATGAACGCCAGCAGGAGGAACGAAAGCAGCAGCAGACCGCATTTGGAGGCAATCACCGCCCAAAAGAGGTCGTTTTTGCGTTCCTTGTCGTCTTTGGCAAGGGCGATTTGGCGTGTGGCGGAATATTCGAAGCCGTAATTGATGAGCAGGGTCAGGTAAGAAACGATGTTTTGGGCGTAGCCGACACTTCCGAAGAGGGTCGCGCCCAAGATGCGGCTTACGACAGGGAGGATCAACAGGGGTATCAGATAGTTGGCTATCTGCAA
>JAGAEQ010000033.1 GCA_017613015.1 Bacteroidales bacterium
CAGAGGTTTCGGACGAATCCTGCTGTGAGGGCATGTCGCCATAACCGCTCAGAGGAAGCGGGCTGCCCGATGCCATGTCTTGGGCCGACCTGTTGGAGCAGGATGGACAGGGAACAATATGTGCGTGAAAATCGCTTCCTTCCTCCGCTACAAACCCGTTTTGGAGCAGGATTTCCTCATGTGCAGTATACTCCGCCACGGCACCGTTGGGAATGGTACGCCAGGAGGCAGGGTAATTCAACGTGTCCGGAACACTTGCCAGACGGGTGAATGTGCCCGGAACATTCTCATAAGGTGCGGGGGAGATATGGCCAAATAAGTTATAGTATATGTTATAATGCATTTCTAACGGATATGAAAAATTACAATAATCCTGCGTGCCGCTGGGGTAGATATAAAAAATGGCTTTTTGATGGTTGTTGAAATTGGTTGTAGATGGATTTAACGAACTGATAGTGAAAAAGCCATTCCCATTTCCTCTCCATCCAAAATTGAAATGGAACCTATCATCACTGTCATATCCATCGCAAACAAATGCATGACCACTGTTTGTGTTTTCTCCACGATAATAAATCGGCCAACCATGATTAAGATTGTTCTTCATCCTGCCAATCCATGTGTTGTCATTATGCCAAGACCTTCGCTGTAAATCCGCGTCTGAACTATATCCATACTTGTTAACAAAAGCAGACAATGCTTCATTTATTGAGGAACTTGAACTGCAATCAGTGTCACTGCAATAAACCATATTCGCAGCTATTCCGCAATCTTTTATCAATGATGCAATTGCATTCCGTTCTGTTTCATAATTGTGATTAACCCCTCCTTGAGTATAATACCTTAATTCATCTGGCATGTTGCACCAGTCAAATAATGAGTAAAAACGATATACAGGGTATTTCCAATAGTTCATGATTTGCGCCATGGCCACAGCCACACAACCTGCGGCACAATTGTCATTTCCGCATAGCTGTGGGGCAAAGTAGTTATATGCATTTGCCTCATAATTATCGTTGGAAGACCCTTGTCCCCATCTTGTTGTCAGTAAAGGAGGAACAATAGTTCTGACAGTTCTGACACTATCTGCTGTTTGCAGCAGGTTCCAATCGTCACTATGGTACAATCTAACAGTGTCATTTTGAAAACAACAATGTATTTGTTGTATATATGTTTCCAAAAGGTCAATTACTCCTTCCGGCAAATCATCATCCGGATTCAGCAGAGAGTGAACCTTGCTTGTCTGATCAAGTATAGCCAGTACTGGCAGACAAGCTTTGCTTCCTGACAATAACACAGACTGGCCATTTTTGAAAATCACCTCATACATCAGCGTATCCTTATTCTCCAATTTGATGTTCACCAAACCGATGTCTTGTATATTTAAAGGAGAGTCTGTCATATACCAGTTAAGTGTCCTAACAGCTGCATTTTTTGCTTCCATCAGCGTCACCTGTTGTTGCGCATGCAGACTGCATGAAACAAGCAGAAATGCTATCTGAATGCATGCCAGTTTTATTGTTTTTGTTTTTATCTCTTACTAATTTTCAAAATGAATGCTTTCTTCGCTTCTGATAAAAATATATGGTACGACAAAATCCGGCCCGGCGTCACCGAACCCTTTGCCGGGTATGATCTTATACGGGCATTTGTCCCATGTTTCCCACATTCTGAAGATATCCCTGATAAAGAATTTTTTCCCAATATTGCCATTTATTTTATCATGGATAGCCTGTTCCGTACTGTCAGGCAACTTGCTGAAATTTGTATCCCCGACATATAGAAACACAAACGGCACTTGGTCGGATGGTGTGGAAGCATCTGTCACCTTGTATAGGGGATTAAGAAAATACTTAATACAGATTGTATCCGTGATATATCCGGCCACCATCATTGTATCATACTCTGACAGCGGAAGTTTGAAATGGCCTCCATATTCGCATGATTTCCAATGCCCCAAACGGTAAAACAGCGTTTTCACACTGTTATAATCCTTGGATGAAATCTGCGGAAGGTTCATTTTGGCTACGCCTTTACTATAGCCATCGCAATCAGCGCCATATCCTCCATCCGGAATATCACAGGATTGCAGTAGTACAAGTGACAAAGCAAGATAAAATGATATTTTCCTCATGCTATTCCTCCTTACCTTTTTTCAGTTCGTCTTTTGATTCTTTTGTTAATTTGTAAACCACCCATGTGGGCAGGATGACCAACAGCAATAGCGCAATCTCCACCAATGCGTATGACCCGAAAAAGTTAACCAAAGTCTGGAAGTTCAGAACCCCATCAACCCAAAAGACCAAAACGGCAAACCAGCAAATAAAAAATATAGCCGCATTCTTGATTTTTCGTTTCTTTACCTTCATTTATTATCTTATAACGTTTTTATTTGTCTCGCCATAACCGTTCAGAGGAAGCGGGCTGCCCGATGCCTTGTCTTGTGCCGACCTAACGGACCAGGGTGACGTTGCCTTTCAGCATGTTTTGTATCCGGCCCCGGCACCAGATTTCGGCGTAATACACGTAAACGCCCTGTTCACAGGGTTTCCCCCTATAGGTGCCGTCCCAGCCCTCCTCCGGATTCTCCGTCTCAAAAACTTTTTCGCCCCAGCGGTCGTAGATGGCGAAATGCAGGCGTTCCACCCATTCGCCACGCACGTACAGCACATCGTTCAAACCGTCGCCGTTGGGGGAAAAGGTGTTAGGCACAAACACATAGGGATAGTCGCAAATCACCGTAATCACGCGGATACGCACGGTGTCGCTGCGCAGGCAGCCGTCCTGGTCCCTGACCTCCACCACATAGGTGATGCTGTCTTTCGGCTCGGCCGTCACCTGCGGCAAACGGGTTTGGTACAAACCATCGGAGGGACGCCAATAGTAGCGGAAGCCCTCGCCCAAATCCGTGGCGGAAAGCGTGACGGTCTCCCCGGCATAAATCAGATAGCGGTCGGCCCAGGCCTGCACGGGCTGCGGAAAGGTGTTCGAATCGTCCACAAAGAACTGCAAGGAAAAGGAGCAGCCGTTGGCATCGGTCACCACAAGGCTGTGCGTCCCGTAGCACAAAGCCGTCGCCACGCGCCCGGTGTCGCCGTTGTCCCACTGGTAGCGGTAAGGCGGCGTGCCGCCGGAAATGCGTGCGGCCGCCTTGGCCACGCAAGCCTCCGCGCAAGGCACCCGGGAATAGGCAATGCTCCCGGAAAGGGAATCGCTTTCCGGCATGGACAGCGCAGTGTCCAAGGTGCAGCCGTGGCTGTCGGTCACGCGCAAAGGGTAGCTTCCCGGGGCAAGCCCGGCAAGGGGAAACTGGCTTTCCTGCCCGTTCCAGAAATAACGGTAGGGCGGCGTGCCGCCGCCTGCCCGCGCATAAACGGACCCGTCCGTTTTTCCGTAACAAGTTGGGCGCACATACAAGGAATCGAACACCAGCGCGGGCGGTTCCTGCACCGTAAGGATAAGCCTGCGGCTGCACTGACGCGCATCCATCACGGTCACGTCATAGGTTCCGGCGCACAATCGGCCGACCGTGTCGGAAACATAGCCTTGCACCCACTGGTACTGGAAAGGCGGAACGCCTTCCACCACAAGGGAAATGCCGCCGTCGCAGCTCCCGTGGCAGCTGGCGTCCGTCACCCGGCTGCGCACCGACATGTGGGAGGTGTCCCTCACTTCAATGCGCATGGTGTCCCGGCACTGGTTGGCATCCTCCACATAAAACAGATACTCACCTGCACAAAGGTTTCTGATTTTCAAGGTAGTTTCCCCTGTGTTCCACTGGTAGCGGTAAGGCGGCGTGCCGCCTTGCACAAGCAGTTCGGCATAGCCGTCGCAATCGCCGTTACAGCCGGTCACGCACTGGGTGTCCACCACCACCGTCCGCAAAGCGGCCGGTTCCCGAATTTGGGTGTCCACCACCACACGGCAGCCGGAAGCGTCCTCCATTTCAATACGGTAGGCTCCCGGAGGCAAGGCCGAAGCCTGGGCGGAACTGCTCACATTCGGACTCCAGGTGTAGCGGTAAGGCGGCGTGCCTGTCAGCATGCGGATACGGATTTCCCCGTCGCGCTGCCCGTTGCAGCGGACATCCTGCACCTGCAAAGCGTATTTCAAGGTGTCCACGATAACGGACATAGTATCATAACCAACACAGCCGTAGATATTTCGCACCGCCACCGTCAAAGAAAGGGAAGCCTCCGGACGCAGGCAGACGTAAGCCGAGGAGGCGTCGCCCACCACACAGGAAAGGGGCTGCCAGATATAGGTATAGGGCGTGTCGTTCACATTGGAGAGGGACAGGTCCGCCTTCACGCAAAGGGTGTCCCCCAGACAAACCGTGCGGCGTTCCGGCAGTTCGGCAAGCACATGGGAGGAAAACACGCGCAGGCTGTCGGTCAGGACGCAGGCCGCGTTGCTCAGACGGATATAATAGGTGCCCGGCTGCCAGAAGGGAAGTTCCAAGTCGCCTTGGCTCACATCAGGATTGATCGGAAAAAAGAAAGAGGGAGTCATGGACCAGATGTAGCTATCCCCTCCCGAGCACACGGGATGCAGGCGCAAGGTGTCCCCTATGCAAAGCCGGATGTCAGGACCCGCCTCCAACCGGGCGTCCAGCACATGCACGCGAATACGGAAGGTGTCGGTGCACACCCCGTCGGACAGGAACAGGTAATAGGTGCGCGACACCGTGTCGGAAGCGATGGGGTTGGCGATGGTCGTGCTGCTCAGTCCCACGGAAGGGGTCCAGGTGTAGGACACATTGGAGGTGTTGGCGGGCTGCAAGCCAATCTGCACGAAATCCCCCTTGCAGAGGTATTTGTCCGGCAAGGTGTCGGAACGGCTGGACAGCACCACAATCTCCCTTTCCATGGTGTCGCAGCCGTTGCAGCTGTTGCGGTCGCACACAATCAGGCGGATGGTATAGGTGCCGGAACGGGTATAGGTGTGGGACGGCTGCTTCGCAGTGGAGGAGGTTCCGTCGCCGAAGTCCCAGTCGAAACGGGTGGTATTGGCGGAGACAACGCGGGAATTATTCTCGCACACAATGGTTTTCGGTGCGCATATCACATTGGGCACACTGAAATCCGCCACCACCGACTGTATGTTGAAATCGATTTTCACCACGCCCAGATTGCAATTCCGGCTGTTGTTGCGCGGCCCGGCCACACCCGAAGTGACGGGCAGATCGTTGTTTCCGCCACAGGCGGCGCAAATGGCCTGGTAAATGCAGCCTTTACGGTCGAAACGGCTGGTTCCCCCGTCCACATGCTCGGAAGAGCGGCGTCCGCCGAAATAGCTGGCGAAACGCAATTGGGAGGCGTCATCGTTCAAAGACATGAAATAGAAGTCGTTGTTGTCGGTGGTCAGCTGAATGGCATCGGAGGAGATGGAAAGACCCCGGGTCCCCCCGAAATTGTTCCCGATGTTGGCATTGACCGAAGCGGAGCCCCATCCGGAAAAATACACCTGATGGCACAAATCCACCATCAGTGCCGAAGGCGAAAGGTCCGGCGTGCTTCTTCCCGTGCCGAAAGCCGTGGACCACACCATTTTCGACAAGTCGGGATCCAGTTTGGAGAGAATCTGGCTGCCGCCCGACTGGAACCACCGGGCGTTGTACACCCACGACAGGCCCGGAGCGTCCGACAAGCCCATGACATACACGAATCCGCTCTGGTCCGTCTTCACTAAATAGGTCTGGTCATAACCGGTTTTGCCGAAATAGGTCAAGGAAAGGATGCGGTTTCCGTTGGTGGCGATACGGGCAATGTAACCGTCCGTCACGCCGCCGCCGTAGCTTCCCTGCATTACGTTCGGCGTTACGGGAAGGTTGCGGGAGCGGGTGCCGCCGCACACATAGACATTGCACTCCTTGTCCAGCTCCAGGCTGTAGGCCGCATCCGAGCTGTCCCCACCAAGGTAGGAGCACCAGATCAAATGACGCAAATCATAGCTGAATTTCGCCACACAGCCGTCCTGCCGCCCGCCGCCATAGGTCCGTTGGAAAGCCGATGAGGAAACAGGCAGGTCGCGCGAAGCGGTCGAAGACACAACATACACATTACTGTAGGCATCCACCGTAATCTCACCGCGCACCTCGTCCGCGTAGTTTGTCCGCATGGAAGCGTCCGTGGACAAGCCGTCCGGCCCGCTTCCCCCAAAAAAGGTGGAGCCCATCAGCTGCGTGCCGTCCGCGCTGAGTTTGCTGATGGCGATGTCGATACCGCCCACATAATAAATCACATTGGTCAAAATAAAAGTGTCCCTCGGCACCGAAAGGGTGAAGCGGGGGTTGTAGGACGAAAACGTCACCGGATAATCCGGAGAGGAAGTGCTGGCCAGCACGTACAGTTCGTCGTTCTCGTTCACCACCAGGCTATGGGGCACTTCGCTGTTCCGTCCGCCCAAATAGGTGGAAAACAGAATTGTATCCCCGTTCCGGGAAAACTTTGTAATGCCGATGTCGCAGGAGCCGCCGCCGTAATTCCGTTGATAGGCCCCCGTGGTCACCGGGTATCCGCTGCCGAAAACCGAGCCGCCGCCGTACATGTTCCCGTGACGGTCATAGGTGGCGGTATAACCCCAGTTATCCGCCCGGGATCCGGTATAGGAGCAAAACACCATCACCGGGTCAATCACTAACGGGAACGAAGGTTCGTACTCGCCCAAACGGAAGCTGACTTTGTTTCCCTTGCGCTCGAAACGGCACTCCACTTCCCAGCGTCCGCCCTGCCCGTCCTCCTGATAGGCGTAAGGTTTCAGCTCCACCGATTCAAACGAGGAAATCTGCACCACCAGGTTGCCGCTTTTCAGCCGGATGCGGTCCGCACCCTCGTACAACATCCCAATCTGCTCCGGACGGGCGTAAGGCGCGACCCTAAACTCGTACTTGTAGGAGGATTTGTTGATATAATAGATCAAATCAATGCCTTCATACAGTTGCGGGTAACACAGCGTGTCGAACAAAGGCACGCCTGTCGCCCAACGGGTAGGATCATTGCCGAGGTAATAATTGTGGTAGGCGGTGTGGCGTCCCCGACCCGTGGGAAAGGATTCCGGCGAAGCGGCGACAAAACGCACCCGGTAGGCATACATGTCCACCATGGGGTTGTAGGGTTCCAGCGGCGTTCCGGCAAACTTGCGGGCCATGATCGCCTCCACCTGCTCCCTGTCCTCCATGGAAAACAGCACCGCGTCCCGCTCAAAAAAGAGGGCCCCGCCCCGGAACTCCGACTTGAAACGCACCGCGTCCTCCCACTGCCCCCGGTTCTCCACAAAAACGGGAGCGTCCGCAACGGAAGCCTCCTGCGCCCTCACTTGCCAACAGCAGGCAAGCAGGCACAGCAAACCGGCGACAAAAGATCGGCGTAACGGAACGGCAAACATCACTCAAGCATTTGAAAACACAAAAATAACAAAAAAAAGAATATGCCGCTTGGATTAAAAAAAATTTGGAGGGAGAAAACCCCTTTCTGCCGTCAAAACACCGCTTCGCAAACAGCACCCGCACAATAAAAGCGGCGGCACGGCGTTTTTCAAAGAAAACGAAACAGCATGAAAGCCTTGATTCTTGCGGCTGGGCTCGGAACCCGCCTCCGCCCCCTGACCAACGAGCGTCCCAAGGCCTTGGTGGAAGCGAACGGCGTGAGCCTTTTGGAACGTAACATCCGTTTCCTTCAAGCGCAGGGGATTTCAGAAATCATTGTCAATGTGCATCATTTCGGGGAGCAAATCATGGATTTCGTCCATGCGCGCGACTGGGGGCTGCCGGTACGCATTTCCGATGAGCGCGGACTGCTGCGCGACACCGGCGGAGGCATACGACACGCGGCGGAGCATTTGCGGAACGAAGCGGATTTTCTGGTGTACAATGTCGATGTGCTGAGCGATTTGAACCTCACGCCCTTCTACGAGACACACCGCAGGCAGGGCAACCTGGCGACCTTGGCCGTGCGCCATCGGAAGACACAGCGTTATCTGTTGTTTGACAAAGACTTGCGCCTAATCAGCCGCTACCATCCGGAAACAGACCCCTGCCCGCAGCCCGGACAGGAGGCGGCGGCCTTCAGCGGCATCCACCTGATTTCCTCCCGCATTTTTTCCCTTCTTCCCGAAGAAGAAGTCTTCCCTATCCTGCCGGTTTACCTGCAACTGACAAAAACAGAATGCATTCGGGGCTATTTTCACGACGAAAGCTTCTGGATGGACATGGGCAGACCGGAGAGCATCGCGGACTACACCCGCCGTTTTTCCGGAACAAAAACAGAAAAAAGGTCCGGAGCATCCGATTTTTGACTACCTTTGCTTTTGTAAACAGAAAAAAACAACCTTTTAAAAACCAATCTGATGAACCGATTCCCCCTAAAAAGCGTCATCATTATCGCCGTGGTCGTCTGCCTTGTCATCATCGGCATGATGTTCGGCATGCCATTATATAATGTATGGCAGCAGGAAATGACCGGAAAAGCCGAATTCTCCCGTGCGGAGCAAAACCGGAAAATCAAAGTGGAGGAGGCCAAAGCCGAAAAGGAAAGTGCCATTTTCCGCGCCGAAGCCGAAATCGAGCGGGCCAAGGGTGTCGCCAAAGCCAACGAAATTATCGGAGGCAGCCTGAAAGACAATCGGGAATACCTGATTTACCTGTGGATTCAGGCCTTGAACGACGAGACCAACTCCATCATTTATGTGCCGACGGAATCCAACGTGCCCATTTTAGAGGCCGACCGTTTCAGCCTGATAGGCGACAAGCGCGCCACCGCCCGACAAACCCTTCCATAGCCTGCGCATGAGCAAGATCAAGTCCATCTACTACTGCCAGAACTGCGGCGCACAATCGGCCACCTGGGTGGGCCGCTGCAAGCAATGCGGCGAATGGAACACCTATGTGGAGGAGCGCGTGACCGTCTCACCGGCCGCTTCTGGAGGAGGAAAATCCGTTTCGGCGGAAAGCAAACCGCTGCCGCTGTCGGAAATCCGGGCCGGTGGCGACGAAAACCGCATACACACCAGCATTCAGGAAATCAACCGGGTGTTGGGCGGCGGCATTGTGCCAGGCTCGCTCATGCTCCTCGGAGGGGAACCCGGCATAGGGAAATCCACCCTGCTGCTGCAACTGGCCCTTTCCCTGCCCCAGCACCAAAAAGTGCTGTATGTGTCGGGGGAGGAAAGCGAGCTGCAACTGAAAATGCGGGCGGACCGGCTGCCGGAGACCAACGACAACTGCTACATTGTCAACGAGAACAACACCGAGGTCATTTTCCGGCACATGGAAAAGCTGCTTCCCGACCTGGTGATTATCGACTCCATACAGACCCTGCAAACCCCCGCGCTGGAATCGTCCGCAGGCACAATTTCTCAAATACGGGAGACCACGGCGGAACTTCAGCGTTTCGCCAAAGCCACCGCCACGCCGGTTTTTCTCGTGGGACACATCACCAAAGACGGCAGCCTGGCGGGTCCTAAGATTCTGGAGCACATGGTGGACGTGGTGCTGCAATTCGAAGGGGAGCGCAACTACGGCTACCGCATTGTGCGGGCGGTGAAAAACCGTTTCGGCAGCATTTCCGAAATCGGCATTTTCGAGATGACCGCCACCGGACTGCGGGAGGTGCAGAACCCTTCGGAAATGCTCATTTCCAACCACAGCGACGACGCCAACGGCATCGCCATTGCCGCCACCATGGAGGGATTGCGCCCCTTCTTGATTGAGACACAGGCGCTCGTAAGCCCTTCGGTGTACAGCACGCCCCAGCGTTCGGCCAACGGTTTCGACATCCGCCGCCTCGGCATGCTATTAGCGGTGCTGGAAAAACGCTGCGGCATGCGTCTCATGGCCAAGGACATCTTTCTGAACATCGCGGGCGGTCTCCGTCCCGACGACCCGGCCACCGATTTGGCCGTGGTCACCGCCATACTCTCCTCCCACTTCGACATTCCCATTGACAGCAAAACCTGTTTTGCCGCCGAAATCGGGCTTTCAGGCGAAGTGCGCCCCGTCAGCCGGGTGGACCAGCGTATAGGCGAAGCGGAAAAACTTGGTTACCAGCGGATTTTCATTTCCGCATACAACGGCAAGGAAACGGCGGCGCACCGCATCAAGGTGCAGCGCATCTCCAAAATTGACGAGCTGCTTCCGGCTCTTTTCCAAAATTAAAGACGAAAACTACAACGCGGCTTGCAAGCGTAACAACTTCTCCAACAAATCTTCCAGTTTGTCCAAAGGCAACATGGTCGCCTGGTCGGACAGGGCCTGCTCCGGATTCGGGTGGGTTTCCATGAACAATCCGTCGAATCCGGCGGCGATACCGGCCTTGGCCAGCACCTCTATCAAATCCCGCTTGCCCGCGGTCACGCCGCTGCTCTGGTTGGGACGCTGCATGGAATGGGTGACATCCAGCACTAAGGGGCATTGGTTCTGCCGCATGGGCGCGATGCCGGTGAAATCCACCACTAAGTCCTGGTAGCCGAAAGAAGTCCCCCGCTCCGTCAGCAGCACGTTAGGATTCCCCACCGCACGCACTTTCTCCACCGCAAAACGGATTGCCTCCGGCGAAACAAACTGCCCTTTTTTGATATTCACCCATTTGCCGGTTTCCGCCGCCGCCACCAACAAATCCGTCTGACGGCACAGAAAAGCCGGTATCTGAAGCACATCCACATAATCCGCAGCCACACGGGCCTCTTCGGGAGTATGCACGTCCGTCAAAGTGGGCAGCTGGCAGCACTCCCCGATTTCCGCCAGAAGTTCCAATCCGCGCCGGTCGCCAATCCCGGTAAAGGATTTCAGGCTGGAACGATTGGCTTTCCGATACGAAGCCTTGAAAATGTAAGGGATTTCCAAACGCTCGCATACAGCGGCGATGTGCCGGGCGATTTCCATGGGCATCCGCTCGTTTTCAATGACACAAGGGCCCGCTATCAGGAAAAAGTGACGGCTTTCGGCATGGCGTATTTTCGGAAGATTCTGAATGTTCGTGCTTTCCATAATTTCTGTATTGTATTGGACCGAAGTGCAAAAATACTCATTTTGGCGCAGTCCTGCAAAAAGTGCCCGAATTAATTGCATCGTGAAAAACACACAATAAAAGACGGACAAAGCCCGTTATTTCTGTTATGGAAAAAGAAACAGACGCACTGGAACAAACCAAAGAACTTGAAACCAAAGGGATAAGACGACTCCTTTGGACATACGCACTACCGGCTGTCGTCAGCCAGATTATCGCCTCCGTATACAACATGGTGGATCGCATTTTCCTGGGACAATGCGTGGGCAGCCTGGCCATAGCCGGCCTGGCCATCACCCTGCCGCTGATGAACATCGTTCACGCTTTCGGCTCATTAGTCGGCGCCGGAGCGAGCAGCCGCATGTCGATTGTGCTGGGACGCAAGGACGTGCGATGGGCGGAGAAAATTCTTGGGAACAGTGTTTGGCTGACCATCTTTTTTGGCGTCCTTTTCATGAGCGGTGGCTATGTGTTCATGGACCGCATACTGACCCTGTTCGGCGCTTCGGGCCACACCATAGCCTACGCCCGCGAATACATGTACATCGTGCTTCCGGGCATGTTTCTCACCACCCTGACATTCAACCTGACCGGTCTCATCCGGGCTTCCGGCTACCCCAACAAGTCCATGTTCATTTTAGCCGGAGGCGCCCTGCTGAACATCGCTTTGGACGCTTTGTTCATCTACGGTCTGGACTGGGGCATCGCCGGAGCGGCATGGGCGACCACCACCTCCATGGCCGTGTCCTCCCTTTTCGCCGTCGCGCACTTCGTGCAGCCCCGATCGTTTATCCGCTTCAAACGCCATTGCTGGGAACCCAAATTATACATTTTCAGAAACATACTGCTTATCGGCATGAGCCCCTTTCTGATGAACGTCGCCGGCTCTGCCGTGGTGGCGCTGCTGACCCGTCAACTGATACGCTACGGCGGCGACCTGGCTGTCGGAGCCTACGGAGCCATCAATTCCTACGTCCTCTTTGTGCTGATGCTGTTCCTGGGGCTGTGCCAGGGCATGCAGCCCATCGCCGGCTACAATTACGGGGCAGGGCATTCCGACCGGCTGAAAAGAGTATACCTGCTGACCTTGTATTGCTGCGCCTTCATTGGATTCACCGGCACTGTACTGGCGTTTGCCTTCCCCCATCAGATCCTGCGCCTGTTCACCACAGACGGGGAAATGATCCGCATAGGCACGGTCGGCTTACGCTACCTCATGGTCATGGCGCCGCTGATCGGATGCAGCATCACCAATTCCCAATTCTTCCAATCCATTGACAAACCTTGGGTGGCCATTGTCACCAGCCTTTCGCGTCAGGTACTTTTCCTGATTCCCATGATGTATATCGTACCCTCCCTTTTTCTGCACTGGCATAGGGACGGGCTTACCGGAGTATGGGCCGCCTGCACCGTATGCGATTTGCTGGCCGCCCTGCTGGCCTTTGTGCTGCTGCTGTCCCAATGGAAAGTGTTCCGTCCGGACTATGTGCCGCCCGTCCGGGGACCTCGGAAAGAGGCAGGACCCAAGCCAAGGCGCGGCGCCGCGCTGCTCGCCGTTTTTCTTTTCCTGTGTGCCGCGCCGCAGGCGCAAACGCCTTTCCGCAGCGAGAAAGCCTACCTGAAAGCCATGGAGAAGCGGCTGACGGAAGAGGAAAGGCAACAGCTGCAACGGATTTATGCACCCACGGTGGTTGGCATACCGCCTGCGGACGCTCGCGCCGACCTCTGCGTGATGCCTGACGGCGAAATCCGTGCCTACGGACGGCTGTACCGCAGTGAAAGTCAGCCTCAAGGACTTCCCGTTTACCTCTCCTCCACGGATTGCGGCCTTTCCTGGAAACAGCATTTCGCCAAGGGAATCATGGGTTCGGCCACCTATTTTCCCGAATGGAAGGTCTGGCTCAAATGCCGGGAAAACGCCCCGAAGGAAAGCGGAACCTTCGTGCTGCGCTCCCGCATAGGCCCCGAAGACCCTTCGCCCGAAGTCATCAAGGTGAGCGACAGCAGTTTCCACGATTTCTTCCTGCCGCAAGCGCTCGCGAACGGGAAACGGGTGTTTTTCACCGGACAGCTGCACGATGCGGAAGAGCAGAAACCGGGTGCGTTCTTCTATTCGGACGATCAAGGCCGGAGTTTCCGCTACACCTTGGTGCGCCAGCCCAAACAGCAGGAAGTCGTTTTTCCGCATCAGGACGTGCGCTGGTCCGTGGGCAACGGAACGGAACCCTACGTTTGCGAAATTGCGGAAGGTCTGCTGTACATGCTATTACGAAATTCCACCGATTGTTTTTACCAGAGTTTCTCCACCGACGGAGGCGTCAGCTGGAGTCAGCCCCAACCCTCGCCCTTCCAGGGCTGCAACACCACCCCTTTCCTGTTGCGGCTGACAGACGGGCGTGTCTTGGTTTTCTGGAACAACACCCGCCCTTTGGCGGAAGTGGACCACAAACAGCAGCGCAACGCCAAGCCCAGTGTGCTCAGAGGCAGCTGTGAAGACCATTTTACCAACCGAGACGCGGCCCATGTCGCCATCAGCGAAGACGGAGGAAGGACCTGGAAAGGTGTCCGGGAGCTTTACCTCAACAGCATACGGAACAACGCCGACTTCCGCTACATTGGCACGCCGCTTTCCGCCAACGACAAGAGCGTGCACCAGTTTCAGGCCATGGAGCTGCCTTTCCACAAGGTGCTGGTCGCGGTCGGACAAAACGAAGTGTCGCGCCGCATGCTGGTTTTCGACATCGACTGGCTCTATGAGACAGAGCGTTACGAAGACTTTTACGAAGGCTTGGCCAATGTGTCCACCCAAATGTACCTGAAAAGCGAAGTGGGGCATACCACCCGCAACGGGCATTGCGCGTACAACCGCACCCACGGTGCCATCAAGGCCATGGACCCGACGGGCTCGACCTGGGAAGTGGTGCAACTGGCCCGCATAGAGGACCCCCGCCTTGTCAGCCCCATCCAAGGGCTGAGCTGGAATTTTCCGGCGGCACGCCAAGGGGAAGTGGAAACCGAACTTTATTTGGCTCAGGACACCGTGACCATAGCCCTGACCGACTGCTGGTTCAACCCTTGCGACCCCTACGCCAACGACGCGGCCCTGTGCAGTTTCCGTCTGGATCACAAACAATTGGAAGCGGGGGAATTCCATCAGGTGAGCGTGCGTTTCAGCGCGGACAATCAAACCGCCCTCCTCTACATTGACGGAAAAGCGGCGGCCTCCCAGCCCCTGCGTCGCGACCCGCTTTTGGGTGTCTCCTACCTGCTGCTCCAATGCCATGCCTCTGCGGCCAGCGAAGGCGTGTACATCCGCTCCCTGCGAAAGAGGTAAACGTCTGAATTTATTGTTTTTCTAAGATTTTGCGTCCTGCGGGTCGGCGGCGGCGCGGCTACGGTTGACCAACACCACACCAGTAAAGACAAAGACCATGGCCAGCAGTTTCGCCCAAGTCATGCGGTCCATGCCCAAAACCATACTGCACACGCAGGCAATCAGGGGCTGCAAATAGGTGTACAGGCTCACCACGGTCGGACGCAGGCGTTTCTGCCCTATCGGAATGAACAGGTAGGCGAAAAAGGTGGAGAAGAGAATCAGGTAGGCCAGCTCCCACAGCCAACGCACCGGCACGGAAGCGAAGGAAAGCCCGGACAGCTCCCCCACGTCAAAAGGGATGGAGGCCACCATGGAAAACAAAAACATCCACTTCATGAAAGTAACCACATGATACCTGGAAATCAAACGTTTAAATAGCACCAGGTAACTGGCGAAACAAAGGCAGTTCAGTATCATCAGCACAATGCCCATAGGTTTGGAGCGCAACATACCCTGGGTGGAATGCGTGGTGTTCAGAATCAGAAAGACAATGCCCGCGAAACTCAACAGCACGCCCCCGGCCTTTTTCAGCGTAATGGGCTCTTTCAGCCAGACCGCCGCCGCAAACATGACGAACACTGGCGTGACGGAGGTGATGATGGACACATCCACCGGCGTGGTCAGCACAATGGCTTTCAGAAAAAGCATCTGCGTCAGGAAAAGCCCAAGCATGGAAGCTGCGAACATTTGCAACAAATCCCGTTTGGACACGCTTTCCTCGGGAAGAAAACACCCGACCATCCAGAAAAGCAGCGCCGCGCCTGCAGAACGCAGGCAAAACAGCCCCAAGGGGGAAATCCATTGGGCATTCGCCAAATCCTTGCAGATAATGATGTTAAACCCGAAAATTGTGTAAGCGGCCGCCACCGCCACATGCCCTGTCCATTGCCCTTTGCTGTCCATATCCTTCCTTAATGTCCGCACCCGCATGAAGGGGAAAAGAGAAATTCCGTATGCGGCAGCAGCCTGCGCATGCGCTCCTGCTCGTCCTCCCCCATCTGGATGACGCGCAAATCTATGGTTTTCAAACTTGTGTCAAGCGCGGAGATTTCCACAGGCAAGGTCGTGACCAAGGTGCTCCACAAATCCAGGTATTGCAGCTGCGTCAAAGCCTGAATGCTGGCCGGAAGATAGGCCACGGGGTTACGGTTCACCGACAGCCGCTGCAAACGGGTAAGCCGCCCCAACTCAGGAGGCAGGTAGTTGATTTTGTTGTTCGACAAATCCAGCACGCGCAATTCGCTCAAAGAGAACACCTCCATAGGGACAGCCTTGAGACGCAAACGGGAAAGCGACAGTTCCTCCAACTGGGGGAAACGGGAAAGGTAAATGCCCAAGGTGTCCGTGTTTCGGGTGATTTTCAGGTTACGCACCTCCGACACCTCCACCTTGCCCTTGTGCAGCATGCGGTCGGTATACTGCGGCTGTGCGGCCAGACTTCCCACCGCGCACAACAACAAACAAATTCCCAATGTTTTAACCACGAAAAGACGGCGCATGCGGCGATGAAAGAAAAAAGCCTGCAAGCCTCCCCGAAAAACCAGGAAGCACATAAACGCCAGCCACAGCGCATGATTGCCGTAACGTCCGGACAAAAGGGCGTACATGCCGAAAAAAACCGCCGTGGCGACAAACATGGCATTCCGCATCAGCTTGGAAGCCGTGGCCCCAATCAGAATGCCGTCCCACAAAAAAGCGGCGAAACCCGCGAAAGGAATCACCAGCACCCAAGCGTAATAATGCCGGGCGAAGGCCACCACTTGCATGTCATCGGTGAACAGTCGGAGCAAACCGTCCCCGAACACCGCATATAGCAATGAGAAACATATGCTTAAAGAAAGCCCCCACCCGAACAAGGCGCGGACCGCTTGCCGCATCTTCTCCGCACGCTGCGCCCCGACATACTTCCCGACCAGCGACTCCCCGGCATAGGCAAAACCGTCCAGCACATAGGAGAAAAGCGTGAAAAACTGCATCAGCAAGGTGTTGGCGGAAAGGAAATCATCGCCCATGCGTGCACCGGCGGCCGGAATAAAGGTAAACACCGCAATCAGACAAAGGGTGCGCAGAAAAATATCCGCATTGACCCGGAAAAAAGCACGCATCTTCTCAAGGGAGAAAACCTCCTCCCAGGAGAAAAAGCCCCGGAAATCGCGATAATGCCGCCGCCAGCAGGCCCAAGCCACGAACAGCCCGGCGTATTGCGCCAGCACGGTACCCAAAGCCACGCCCTCAATTTTCAGGTGCAGCACAAAAACGAAAAACAGGCTGAGCAGAATGTTGGACACATCCATGAAAATGGCAATCCACATCGGCAGCCGGGCGTTCTGCATACCGATAAACCACCCCTTGAAGGCATAGAGGCCCAGCACGGCCGGCACCGCCCACACACAAATGTGGAAATACCGGGTCGCCACCTGCTCCACCGCCGCGCTACCGCCGACACAATGGAAGACAATCCGCCGTATGGGGTATTGCAGCAGCAAAAGCAGCGCCGCCGCCGACATGGCGATAAACAGGGCACGAAACAATATATGGGCCGCCTCCTCCCGACGCTCCGCCCCATAGGCCTGAGCGGTAAAACCGCTGGTTCCCATGCGCAGAAAGCCGAAGTTCCAGTAAATCATATTGAAAATCATGGTGCCCAGCGCAATGGCGCCTATGTACACCGAAGACCCCATGTGACCGACAATGGCCAAATCCACCATGCCCAGCAAAGGGACGGTCAGGGTGGTGATGATGTTCGGAATCGCAAGCCTGAGAATTTCCTTGTTCACGCCGCTGCGTTTTAGGAAACCCTTCTATTTGATCAAGAAGGGGAAACGGTCAAAGTTCTTCAAGGCGACAGCGGTTCCGCGCGCCACGGCACGCAAAGGATCCTCTGCAATATGGATGGGAAGGTTGGTCTTCAGGTTCAGGCGTTTGTCCAAGCCACGCAGCAAAGATCCGCCTCCGGCCAGGTAAATACCGGATTTGTAAATGTCCGCGGACAGCTCGGGCGGCGTTTTCTCCAATGCGTTCAGCACGGCCGCCTCCACTTGCGAAATCGATTTGTCCAAAGCCTCTGCAATTTCCTGGTGCGTCACCTTGATGGCCTTGGGAATGCCCTTCATCAAATCGCGTCCGTGCACCTCGTAAGGCTCCGGCGCATTGGCGATGTCCACCATCGCGGCACCCACATGGATTTTGACCAGTTCGGCGGTGCGGCTTCCGATGGACATGCTGTGCTCCTGACGGATATAGTCCACGATGTCCTGGGTGAACTCGTCACCGGCGGTTTTGATGGAAGTCTGCTGCACGATGCCGCCCAGAGAAATCACAGCGATTTCACTGGTGCCGCCGCCTATGTCCACCACGATGTTGCCATCCGGCTCCAACACATCCAAGCCAATGCCTATGGCCGCGGCCATGGGTTCATAAATCAGCCGGACGTCGCGGGCGCCCGCCTGCTCCGCGGAATCGCGCACGGCACGCTCCTCCACCTCCGTGATGCCGGAAGGAATGCACACCACCACCTTCAACGAAGGCGGGAACAAGCTGTGCTGGCTGTTGTTCATCTTGCGCAGAAACTCCATCAGCATCTGCTCCGCCGCCTGGAAATCGGCAATCACACCGTCCTTCAAGGGACGGACCACCCGAATGTTCTCAGGAGCGCGGCCTTCCATACGCAAAGCCTCCTCCCCGACCGCATGCAGGCGGTTGGTGTCCCGATCAATGGCGATAATGGAAGGCTCGTCCACCACAATCTCATCGTTATAGACAATCAAGGTATTGGCCGTGCCCAAGTCCACGGCTATCTCTTTGGTGAAAAAGGAAAACAATCCCATAACTCTCTGTATTAAGCGTTTTTAATGTTTAAAATGACGAACACCCGTGAACACCATACTGATGTGATGCTCGTTGCAGGCGTCTATCGATTCCTGGTCACGGATGGAACCGCCAGGCTGCATAATGGCCGAGACGCCCTCCTCTGCTGCAATGTCCACACAATCCCGGAAAGGGAAATACGCATCCGAAGCCAACACGGCACCCCGCAGGTCAAAATGGAAACGGTGCGCTTTCTCCACCGCCTGGCGCAAGGCGTCCACGCGGGAGGTCTGTCCCATGCCGGAGGCAAGCAACTGCTTGTTTTTCACCAACACAATGGCATTCGACTTCGTATGTTTCACCAATTTGTTGGCAAAGAACAAATCCTCCAAAGCCGCAGCGTCCGGACGCGCCTCCGTCGGATAGGCCAAGGTCTCCTGCGATTCAATGGAGACATCCCTGTCCTGCTCCAGCTCGCCGTTCAGCAAGGTGCGGCACTGGCGCACCGGAAGCGGAATCCCCTTCCAGCGCAGCAGAATACGGTTCTTTTTGCTTTTCAACACTTCCAAGGCTTCCGGATCGAAATCCGGCGCAATCAGCACTTCGAAAAACAGTTTGTTGATTTCCGCCGCCGTCGCCGCGTCCATACGGGCGTTACACGCCAGCACGCCGCCGAAAGCGGAGACCGGATCACAGGCCAAAGCGTCCGTCCAGGCCTGTAAAAGCGTCGGACGCTGTGCCACGCCGCAGGCATTGGTGTGCTTGATGACGGCAAAAGCGCAGCTGTCCAAATCGGAAACCAAGCTGACCGCCGCATCCACGTCCACCAGGTTGTTGTACGAAATCTCCTTGCCGTTCAGCTGTTCGAAAGCCTCGTCCAGATTGCCGTAGAACATGGCCTGCTGATGGGGGTTCTCGCCGTAACGGAGCTTCCTGCCGCCCTCGAAGTAGCGGTGGATGGCGGTATCGTAATGCGAAGAGACCCTGAAGCAGCGTTCGGCGAACTGCCGCCGCTGGGCTTCGGTGGTCTCACCCTTCCCCTCTTGCAACAAGCGGATCAAATCACCGTAGTATTCCTTGGACGGGCAGCAAAGCACGTCGCGGTAGTTTTTGGCGGAGGCCCGAATCAGCGAAATGCCGCCAATGTCGATTTTCTCAATGATTTCCGCCGTATCGTCCGTATGCGCCAGCGTTTCCTCGAAAGGATACAAGTCCACGACCACCAGATCGATGGCTGGGATATGGTACTGCTCCGCCTGACGCACGTCCCCGGCTTCCTCCCGGCGGTACAGAATTCCGCCCATGATGCCCGGATGCAGGGTTTTCACCCTTCCCCCGAAAATGGAAGGGAATCCGGTGATTTCCTCTATATCAGTCGCCTCCATGCCGTTTTCCTGCAAATACCTGAAGGTTCCGCCCGTGGAGAAAATCCGCACACCGCAGTCTCTCAACACACCGGCAATCTCCAGAATCTGGTTCTTGTCATACACCGTCAGCAACGCATTCCGAATCTTTTTCATCCCCAATTTCTTTGAATTTACGAATAGTCAACTAATACCGCACACGTATTCAGACAACTGCACATCGCCTGAATACAAGTTTCCGAAAAGGCAAAAATAGCAAAAAAATTGTACTTCGGAAAGGTTTTCCAACCTTTTTTATAACTTTTTCCCATTACGCCGCAGGGGGGTCGGATAATTGGATACCTTTGCAAGGGAGATACAATGGAAGTGAAAATCACAAGCAAGATAACCTGCGTGGATGGCTCTTAATTAATGGAAGGAATCATTACCATCAGAATGAAAAACGGTACCGTACAACAAAGGTGCGTGGGCAGATGCGACTGCTGATGCGTTTGAAAAACGAAACGCGACACGTCCTTACACCCCGGTAATCCGGCTTATCTCTTCCGGAGAATAACCCGCCTCCTGCATTTTCTGAATAATCTCCCGCGTTTTACGGTTTTCCCCTTCTTCGCGCCCTTCTGCACGACCTTGTTTCAAGCCCTTTTTCAAGCCCTTTTCCATGCCTTTTTCCATGCCCTTTTCCATGCCTTTCTCCAACCCCTTTTTCATCCCTTTCTCCATCCCTTTCTTCAACCCTTGTTTCATGCCTGAATCAAAGCCACGGTCAATTGCGCTCTCGTACATGGTTTTCTCCGTGCTAATCATGTCCCAGAAGTAATCGTAGGCGGCCAGCTGCCCATCGTCGAAGGCAGCGACGCGCAGCTGCTCCACCGCCTCCTCCACCTCCTTGTTGGCGGTCAGCTCGGGAGAGACCTGACGGGTCTTTTCGCCAATCTCTGTCAGGTAGCGCAGCCAGAGGTTGTACATCTTCTTCTCCGCATGGCTGTCCGGCCTGAACTTCGGCAGCTCCACAAACACCAGTTGCAGACCCTCTATCACCTTGTCCGTGTCCTTGATGTTCACCATTTTATAGTGGTGATAGTACTCCTCCGTGTCCGGCTCGAACACGTCGTTCACCAGGTTGAGCGAATAGACCGGCTGCATCAGCTTGTACGTCTCCCCCTTACGGGCCTGACGCACATAGGCTTTGGCCGCGTTGAAAAAGACACGGGTCTTGAACTCCGGGCTCCACAGCATCTGCATCTCCACCAGAAACTGACGGCCTCGCCTGTCCGCGCAGCACACATCCACAATGGAATACTTGCGCCACGGCGCGTCCGGAATCAGTTCCGGATTCACATACTGCAAATCCATAATCTGCTCGTCCTCCGAAAGTGGCAGCAAGGCGTTGAGCAGGCTCTTGACTAAGTTCTTGTGCTCTCCGAAGACCTTTTTGAAGGTCAGGTCCGCTTTGGGGTCCAGATAGGTTACCATTTTTTTCTCCTTTTTTTCCTGTTGGGGCGCACGAACATGCGCTTCATTTTGTTTTTCAGTGTTTTTCATTTCTTTTCGGGTTAGTATGACGGCTGCCATGACAGGACAGCCATGCAATGGTTATCCGGTGCAAAAATAGGAAAAAAATCAATATAAATCTGATGGAATACGGATTTTTATTGTTGCCTGCGGCAACGCCCCTTGTTTAACTTTTTCTTTGAGCTCAAAAAAAGTTTGCGGCAAACAAATCCATCACGCGTGCCAGCGACGGAACGACGCAAGCTGCGCGTGCTTTTTTATCGTCTTTGGGAAAACAGGCGTTTCAAGGCGGGAATATAGTCCTCGTCAGTGAAGATACGGACATGGGCAGTGCCGGATTTCTGGAAAACCGCCTGCTGCTCCGCCAAACGCCGCTCGACAAAGCGGGCGTAGGTTTCCGTAAAGCCAGAAGAAGAGGTGTCCACCAAGGAGACACGCCCGGTTTCAGCATCCCGAATGCGCAGCATCCCCAAAGCGGGCAGGTTCAGCTCCCCTTTGTCCAGCAGCTGCAAAGCCACCACCTCGTGTTTGTTGCGGGCGATCCGCAAGGCATCCTCAAAACCCGTGTCCATGAAATCGGAAAGCACGAAAGCCGTACAGCGTTTTTTCAGCACATTGGTCAGGTAGCGCAAAGCTTCGGCAATATTGGTACGCTGCCCTTCGGGTTGCGGGGCCACCAATTCACGGATAATCCGCAAAATGTGGGAGGAACCCTTTTGGGGCGGAATGAATTTCTCCACTTTATCACTGAAAAACAGCACCCCTACCTTGTCGTTATTGGACAAAGCGGAGAAGGCCAACACGGCGGCGATTTCCGCCACGAGGTCCTTTTTGTACATGCCCCGGGTGCCAAAAGCGTGCGAGGAGCTCACGTCCACCAGCAGCATCACGGTCAGCTCGCGCTCCTCCTCAAACACCTTGACATAGGGACGGTGGAAACGCGCCGTCACGTTCCAGTCGATGGAACGCACGTCGTCCCCGTACTGGTATTCGCGCACCTCGCTGAAGGTCATGCCCCTCCCCTTGAAGGCGGAATGGTACTGCCCGGCAAACAGCTGCTGCGAAAGCGCTTTGGTCCGTATTTCGATTTTCCGGACCTTTTTTATCAAGTCCGAAGCGTTGTTTTCCATGGCTGCGGCTACGGTACCTCCACCGTATTGACGATTTCATTCACCGCGTCGTCCGAGGTAATGTTCTCGGCTTCCGCCTCATAAGTCAGGCCGATACGGTGACGCAGCACGGGCAGGCACACCGCCCGTATGTCTTCCGGAATCACATAGCCCCTGCGTTTGATAAACGCGTAGGCTTTGGCGGCGAGCGCCAGATTGATGGAGGCACGCGGCGAGGCGCCGTACTGTATCATGCCGGCCAGTTTCCGCAGTCCGTACTGGTCCGGATAACGGGTGGCAAACACGATGTCGGTGATGTAATTCTCAATTTTTTCGTCCACATACACCTCCCGCACCACGGAACGGGCGTGCAGAATGTCCTCGGCCTTCAGGCAAGGGGACACCGTAGCATAGGAAGACGTGATATTCTGGCGCAGAATTGCTTTTTCCTCCTCCTTGCTCGGGTAGCCAATGACCACTTTCAGCATGAAACGGTCCAGCTGGGCTTCCGGCAGCGGATAGGTACCCTCCTGTTCGATAGGGTTTTGCGTCGCCATCACCAGGAAAGGCTCCTCCAAAGGCCAGGTCTGCTCCCCTATGGTCACCTGACGCTCCTGCATGGCTTCCAGCAAAGCGCTCTGCACTTTGGCCGGGGCGCGGTTGATTTCGTCCGCAAGGATGAAGTTGGCGAAAACGGGGCCTTTCTTCACCTGGAACTCTTCTGTTTTCTGACTGTAAATCAAGGTTCCCACCAAGTCCGCAGGCAAGAGGTCCGGGGTGAACTGTATGCGGCTGAACTTGACCTGGATGATGTTCGCCAAGGATTTTATCGCCAAAGTTTTGGCCAATCCCGGCACACCTTCCAGCAAAATGTGCCCGTTGGAAAGCAGCCCGACCAGCAGCTGTTCCACCATTCCCTTCTGACCGACAATCACTTTGCCCATCTCCATCTGGATGATGTCCACAAAGGAGCTTTCGCGTTGGATGCGGTCGTTCAACTCTTTAATATCCACTGCCATAATTGCAAATTTTTCACGTTATGATTCAAACATCTTCCCCCAATCAATTTTTATGCCAACTTGGACATAGAAAAGCCTTGGTTTGTATTTTTTTGCAAAAATAGTAAAGACTGCCATACAAAACCGCCCTTTCGGAAAAAAATCCGGAAGCCGCGCCCTCGTATCCGGATTATGGCTAATTTTGCATTCCACAAAACCCGACACTCGAACTTGACTGACATGGAAAATCTGGTTTTGTTTATCGACGAGCCGCCCCTGGGATTGGAGGAAGGGCTGAACCGCCTGGGCTACACCTGCGAACGCCGCACGGTGGACTACGACAGCCTGCTCCCCGATGCCGCCCGGTATACAGGATTTGTCATCCGGAGCCGTTTCGTCCTGGACAGGAAACTGCTGGACGCCTCCACGCGGCTGCGCTTCATCGCCCGCATCGGGGCCGGCATGGAGAACATCGACACCGCCTGCGCCGAGGCGAAAGGCATCCGCTGCCTCAACTCGCCCGAAGGCAACGCGGACGCGGTGGCGGAATACACTATCGGAAGCATACTCAATATGTTACGCCGCTTTGCCCACATGGACACCGAGGTCAAAAACGGGGTCTGGCAGCGCGAGGCCAACCGGGGTTTCGAGCTGCACCGCAAGACGGTGGGACTGCTTGGCTACGGACACATGGGGCGCACGGTGGCCCGCAAGCTCAGCGGTTTTGGCTGCCGTGTAATTGCCTACGACAAATACCTTTCCGATTACGGAGACGCTTTCGCCCAAGCCGTCAGCCTGGCGCAATTACAAGCCGAGAGCGACATTTTTAGCATGCACATCAACTACCTTCCGGAGAATTTTCACATTGTGAACCAAGAATTTCTGGAAGGCTTCGCCAAAAACATCCTGCTTGTCAACACTTCCAGGGGAAAATCGCTCTGCACGGAGGGGCTGGTCCGCTGCCTGCAAAGCGGGAAAGTCCGCATGGCTTCCTTAGATGTGCTTGAGTACGAAAGCATCCGCTTGCAGAACCGTCCGAAAGAGGAATGGGACGAGGCCATGCGCTACCTAGCCGCCTCCGAGCGTGTGTTCCTCTCCCCCCACGTAGCGGGACAGACCTACGAGTCCTTGGAAAAGCACGTGGATGTGCTGATGGCGAAGATCCAGGCGCTGGGGCTGTAACGGGCGGCGTGAAGAAAAAACTTACGATGAAATATCCTTCCGGGCAGCAATATTTCCCTTTTTATCGCGTTTGAACTATACATTTTGCAAATAAAACACAAGAACATGGAAATCAAAGCGGCCGAACTTCCACTGGATGCCAATGGCAATGTCTACCACCTGAACCTCCAACCTGAAGAGCTGGCGGAAAAAATCATTCTGGTCGGCGATCCGGAACGGGTGCCTTTTTTCTCCCAAGGTTTCGATCGCATCGAAACCAAGCGGAAGAACCGCGAAATAGTCACGCACACAGGACTTTGGAAAGGAAAGCGCATCAGCGTGATTTCCACCGGCATGGGCACCGACAACATCGACATCGTGCTCAACGAACTGGACGCTTTGGTCAATATTGACCTGAAAAAACGCCGCCCCAAAGAAAAACACACGAGTTTGGAGTTGGTGCGTATAGGAACCAGCGGCATCTTGCAGGGCGATATTCCCTTGCACACTTGGATAGCAGGACGTTACGCCATCGGCATGGACAGTCTGCTGCATTTCTACCGCCACCCTGCGCTGGCCCCGGAGGAAGTGGTGCGCGACTTCACCGCCCAAACGGAATGGGGAAGCGATTTTCCGCAACCTTATGCGGTTTCGGCGGACGCCGCCTTGTGGGAGAAAATTTCCGAAGGCTGCCTGCCAGGCATCACCCTCACCGCTCCGGGCTTCTACGGCCCCCAATGCCGTGTGCTGCGCTTGGACACCGCCCAGGGCGACTTCATCCGCCGCTTGCAAGGCCGCTCCTGCCTCGGTCTCCCCTACGCCAACCTGGAAATGGAGACCGCAGGACTGTACGGCATGGCCCAACTGCTTGGACACCGGGCCCTCAGCATCAGCGTGGGCATCGCTAACCGCGTCACCGGGGCGTTCAGCGAAAACTACCGGGACGCCATCATGGCCTTGTTCGAACATGTGATGAAACATATTTAAAATATTCACAAATAAACACCTATGAAAAAATTTGCCCTTATCCTCAACGGATGCGGATCCATGGACGGATCGGAAATCCACGAAAGCGTCAGCGCCATGTACGCTATTGACAAACACGGGGCGGAATACCGGATTTTCGCGCCCGACATGGACCAATACGAAGTGATAGACCATCGGAGCAAAACGCCCATGCCGGAAAAACGGAACTGTCTGACCGAAGCCGCCCGCATCGCCCGAGGCAACGTGCAGCCTTTGTCCGCACTGCATGCGGAAGATTTTGACGCGCTGCTTTTTCCCGGAGGATCCGGAAGCGCGAAGAACATTTTCTCCTATTTGTATGAAGGAGAGCATTTTCATGTGAACGAGGACATCGCCGCCATTATCCGGGCTTTCCACCGGGCAGGCAAGCCCATCGGGGCCATGTGCATTGCGCCGCTGATGATTGCACGGGTGATTGAAGGCGTGACCGTCACCATGGGGCAACACGCCCCCACCTCCAAGCTGGTGGAGCAACTGGGCGGCCACGCGCTGCCAACCAGGCACGGCGAAGTCATACACGACCTGCGGAACAAGGTGTTTTCCGTTCCCTGCTACATGCTGGACGCACGCATTTCCGACATTTTCGAGGAAGCCTCCCATTTGGTGGAAGCCATGCTGCAAGCCATGAACGAAACAACCGACGCAAGCAAGGGACAATGAAAAAGATTCTGATAGACGCGCACACGCACACCATCGCTTCCGGACACGCTTACAGCAGTTTGCAGGAAATGGCCCGGGCGGCCGCCGACAAAGGGCTGCAAGCTTTGGGCATCACGGAACACGGACCTTCCATTCCCGGCACCTGCCCGCTGCTCTATTTCAAAAACATGTTTGTGGTGCCGCGCAAAATGTACGGGGTACGCCTGCTGATGGGCTGCGAAATCAACATTCTTGACACCCAAGGGACCCTCGATTTGGACGAAGAATACATGGGCCGGCTTGACCTCGCGACCGCAGGCATGCACGCCAATTGCTGGAAAGGAGGCAGCAAAGAGGAAAACACGGAAGGGCTGCTGCGTGTCATCCGCAACCCACGCATCCACATCATCTGCCATCCCGGAGACGGCACGGCGGACTTGGACTTCGAACCCTTGGTCATTGCAGCCAAGGAGACACATACTTTATTGGAAATCAACAACCATTCCCTTGCCCCGGAACGTCACCGCAACGCGGCTCGAGAGAACAGCCTGGAACTGCTCAGACTCTGCAAACGTCACGAAACGCCGCTGATACTGGGTAGCGACGCGCACATTTCGTTTCAGATTGCCGACTACGAAAGGCTGTGGCCCCTCCTCGCCGAAACGGAATTTCCCGACGAACTGATTATGAACTACCAAGCGAAGCGGTTTTACACTTATTTGGGCATTCCCGACCTGCAGGCCTAGCGAAAAGCCGCATCAAGCGGGCAATCAAGGCTCCACACGCTCCAACAGAAAGCTCACCGGACGAAAGCCGTCATTACAGCTAATCATCGCGCTGTAAGGATTTTGCATCCACCCGTCATAGAAATTGCCGCGTCCGGCAGCCAGCTCCTCCACAAACCAACGCATGGAATCCCACGCGCTGTCGCACAAGCCTTCCGGTTTTCGCCCCTGCGGCGCAATCCACACCATCCCCTCCTCCACCTCGCAAGCGTGCGCGATGGGCCGCTCATAACGCAAGGACAAATCCGGATAGCTGGTTTTCCGCACCGCCTTTATCCGCACATCATACATTTTACTTCCCATTTACCTCCGATAACGCCAGACAAAGCCGGATATTGCCCCGCCCCCACAGAAAAACGCGCCAATACAACCTTAAAGCAATGTTTTTCAACACAAAACAAACCCATCCCCATGAAAAGAAAATTGCACCCGACGCGACATATCATACTGATAATTGAGTATATTTGCAATTTGGAGTAATATAAGGAAATATTTCGTTAAATGACGGGGAATCAAGATGATAAGGAAACACGCATTGCCGTTGGTTCCTCCCAGAAAGGAGAATTGTCGCAACTTGCATCAAATAATTCAACAGCTGTAAAGATTGCAAAAGATACCATCAGGTAATAGTATGACAACCCAAACCACCAAAATAGAATGGACTGACAAGACGTGGAACCCCATTACGGGTTGCACCAAACGCTCCACTGGCTGTGCGCATTGTTATGCCGAGGTGATGTCACGTCGACTGAAGGCCATGGGGCTGGAGAAATACCGCAACGGCTTCCAGCTGACGCTCCATAAAGATGACCTCTGCGAGCCGCTGCAATGGCGCAAGCCCCACAACATCTTCGTCTGCTCCATGAGCGACATCTTCCACGAGGAAGTACCGTTTGAGTTTGTCGACCGTATCATGGATACCATCCACCTCACGCCCCAGCATCGCTACCAGATTCTCACCAAGCGTGCCGAGCGCATGGCTGAGTATTTCAACACCCGACTCATCCCGCAGAATGTGTGGCTGGGTGTCACCGTCGAGTGTAGAGATTCCAAGGTGCGCATCGACCATCTCCGCAAGCTCGATGCCAGCATCAAGTTCCTCTCCTGCGA
>JAGAEQ010000034.1 GCA_017613015.1 Bacteroidales bacterium
CAGAAATTGTGTATCTTTGCTCTTTGGTAAGGTGATTGTAACTTTTCATATCGCAACACAAAAGTAGTCATTTTACCTGAGAGTGCCATTTTGGGCACTCTTTTTTTCTACTCAGTGTTGCACTTGTAAGTGGAATTTAGGTTCTGACCGGCGAAAGACTGTACCCAGTCCCGGGAGGAAAGGTTTATCGGATGCAGTTTGGGGACAAAGGTCACCGCCGAACCATAGCCGATAGCCACGGACGGAAGCAGCAGACCGGAGAAGCGGAAATCATGGGAGGCATCCGTCCGGCTCAAAGTGTCTTCCTCCTGCCCATGCAACACGTTCAAACAGCAGAGAAAGCCTATCGCAAGCCACAAGGCGGGACAGAAAAACAGGCGTGACACAGAACAGAACGGGGCAAGTCGCCAGGTACGGCCTCCCCTTCGGCGCCCCATAGCGGCCGAAGTTTCGTTTTGCAAATTTATTTGTTTCTGTTTTTCAATATATTGCACTTTAAAAACGTCTCGTTTTTGAAAAGGCAAATATACGAAAAAAGCGAGGGTCTTTTTCTCATTTCCTTTCCACAAAATGAGCAGGTGCCTCACTGCCAACAGAGGAAGCGGAATAGGTGTTTGATCAGCGAATTTTCATGGACATTTAGGCACAAGCCTCCGCATCCGCCAACGCACGACAGCGTTGCACCAGCCCATAGCCGCAGGACGCAGCGACCTATGACATAAAGTGTCGCAGGTGTGTAAAAACCGGAAATTGGAACTTACCGTATCCGGTCGCACCAATAGCAGGGCATCATGCGTATGGGAGGTTCATCGGAGAAATAGTTGAGGTTGGCCACATAACAACGGGTGACGGCACCGTCCAAGTCCGTAGCGAGATTGGTCATCGCCGGTAGTTTCATCACTTTGGCGTTGTTTTGAAACTTACATTCAACCAGCATTTTTCTTATAGGTCCATCTATCACAAAATCCACTTCGGAACCATTAAGCGTGCGGTAAAACCGCAACACCTCGCCTGCAGACCGGTTGCGCCATAGTTCAAGCATCACCTCATTTTCAAAAATCGCGCCTTTATCTGTCCGGAAATTCACCTCATTAAAACTGTTATACACCATGTTGCGCAATCCAAGATCATAAAAATAGACTTTCTTCATCTGCGAAATGGTCTTCCGTCCGTTCACAGACATAGGTTCAATCATCCGTATAATGTACATTTGCTGTAAAAAGTGCATATAGCTTTCGTAGCACCTTTGAAGTGGTATACTTTTCGATTATTATTTACAATGCGTCCGTCGAATGCATCCGGGTGTTGAATGCGTCCCAAACATTGGTGGACGTACCTCGGCACCTCCCTGCAACAAGATGCCCTCTCCCACCCCCACCAGAAAATTCCCCATCAGGAAAAAAATCCTGTAAAACCGCGCAACCTTATTCGGATTTCTGTTATCTTTGCAGTTTATACATTCATGCACAAACATTCCGTTATGAAGAAACTTTATATCCTTCTTTGTTTGCTTTTCCTGGCTGGGACACTGCCCGCGCAGGTGCGGCAAAAAACTGAAAAAAAGCCGAAAGAGCCCGCCAAGGCCGCCGAGGTAAAACCCGCTCCGACAAAAACCGCGGAAGTGAAGAAGCCCAAAACCAGCGAAACGAAACCGGCGAAACAGGCCAAACCCGCCGAGCCCAAGGCAAGCAAACCGGCCGAGCCCAAAGCCGCAAAAAACGCGGAAGCCAAGCCCGCCCCGGAGAAAAAGGAATTCGTCCTGCCGACCGGCTACGACCATGTAGGCAAACCGCACGAATTCAAAAAAGGCTGGTGCATGGTGGAACGCAACCACAAAATCGGCTTCACCGACCAAAGCGGCCAGGAGGTCGTGCCCACGCGCTACGACAAAGTGGACCCCTTCGACGCCTTCAAAAAGGGATGGGCCATGGTGCACCTGAACCAGCGCATCGGCTTCATCAACGAGGAAGGGAAGGAAATCACGCCGCCCATGTACGACGAAATCAAGCCTTTCGGAAACTACCGCAAGGACTGGGCCATGGTGATCATGAACGGCCGTCTCGGATTCATTGACAAGACCGGACGGGAGATTACGCCGCCCATCTACGAGAAAATCAAGCCTTTCGGCGCATACAAAGCGGGCTGGGGCATGGTGACGCGCAAAGGGAAAATCGGCTTCATCGATGCGAGCGGCAAAGAGATTGTCGCGCCAAGATACGATGAAATAGACGCTTTCGGAACCTTCCGCAAAGAGTGGGCCATGGTGCACGTCGGGGACAAAATCGGCTTTATCGACATCAACGGCAAGGAGATTGTCCCTCCGCTCTACGACGAAATCGAGCCCTTCGGCCCCTACCGCGCCGACTGGGCGGTCATCACCCTCAACAAAAAAATGGGCTTTGTCAATCCCAAAGGGGTCATTGTCAAGCCACAATATGACGAAGTGGAGTTCTTCGGGGTCTACAAGGAGGATTGGGCCTTGGTCACCCTGAACGGAAAATACGGCTTCATCAACAACCAGGGCATCGAAGTGGTGAAACCCGTCTACGACGAAATCGGCTTCTTTGACGCGGAAAAACCGGAACTCGCCCGCGTGGTGGAAAACGGAAACGAATACTTTATCAACAAGCACGGGAAAAAAGCCAAACTGAAAGATGAATAGAACCCATACCTTGCTCACACTGCTGGCCGGAGCGGTTTTCGCCTCCGCCGGCGTCTCGGCACAGACCCAAGCGGACTTCAACGACGAATGCACCACCATCACCGTGGGCAAAAAAGCCTCCGACGACGGTTCCGTCCGCACCTCCCACACCGACGACAGCCACCGTTCCCGGACCAACATCAGCGTGGTTCCGGCGCAGGACCACGCCAAAGGAGACTCGGTCACCATGATGTGGCGGCGGTGGGCCAAGGCAGGCTCCACCCGCATGCCCTCCTACGAAGACATCCCCATCGGGCGCATCCCGCAAGTGGCGCACACCTACCAGTATTTCAACACCGCCTACCCCTGCCTCAACGAGCATCAGTTAGCCATAGGCGAATCCACCATCGGCGGACGCGCCTCGCTGAAATCCGACAGCGGGCTTATTGAATGCCAGACCTTGTGCATGCTGCTGATGCAGCGTTGCAGCACCGCCCGGGACGCCATACGCACCGCCGACACCCTGACCAAAAAATACGGCTGGCGCGATGCGGGCGAATGCCTGACCATCGCCGACCGTAACGAAGTGTGGCACTTGGAGATATACGGCCCCGGCAAAGGCCGCAGAGGGGCGCTTTGGGTCGCGCAGCGCGTGCCGGACGACCACATTGCCGTCAATGCCAACGCAAGCACCATCAAGGAGATAGACCCCAACGACAGCAATTATTTCCTCTGTTCGGAAAACATTTACCAGCTGGCCTTGGACAGCGGCTGGTGGAAGGAAGGGGAACCCTTCCGCTTCTGCTACGTCTATGCGCCGGAATCCCGGCAGCTGATTGCCGCACGCCGCCGCGAATGGCGGGTGTTTGACCTACTCGCCCCTTCGCTCAAGCTGGATCCCAACATGGAGAACTACCCCTTCTCCGTCAAGCCGGACACCTTGGTGAGCATGCAAGCCATGATGCGCGTTTTCAGGGATTTTTACGAAGGCACGCCTTACGACCTGCGGAAAAACATCACCGTGGCCGGAAAAGAAGGGAAAATGGTGATTTCCCCCTTGGCCAACCCCTTCATGGGCGTGGACGAACTGAAACTGCATAAGGTCAACGGCGGATGGCACCAATACGGCGAACGCTGCATTGCCGTCCGTTTCACCGTCTACGGAACCATCATCCAGTGCCGGGACTGGCTGCCGGACGCCATCGGCGGTCTGCTCTGGTTCGCCTTGGACAACGTGGCCTCCTCTGTCTACGTGCCGCTTTACGCCGGTATCACCGACCTTCCGGAGACCTACAAAACCGACGCCCGCCTGACCGGATTCAGCCGGGACGCCGCCTGGTGGGGCTTCAACCGCGTGGGCACTTTGGCCATGCAGCGCTGGGGCGACATGCACCGGGACATTGATTCCGTATGGCAGCCTTTTGAAAAAGAACTGCTTCGTAACCAGCCGTTTATAGAAAAAGAAGCTTTGGATCTTTACCGTAAAAGTCCGAAAAAAGCCATCGCCCGCCTGACACAATACAGCGGAAGCTGCTGCACCAAAGCCGTGGACGCCGCCTGGAAGCTAGGGAATGACATTTGGACACGCTACGATGAACTTTGGTAAACAGCCTTTTATGAAAAACATCGTTATTTTCGCCTCCGGAAACGGCTCCAACGCCCAGAACATCGCCGAGTTTTTCGCCACCCGGCAGGACGCACGCATCGCAAAGATTTTCTGCAACAAGAAAAACGCCTACGTCTTCGAACGCGCCAAAAATCTGGGCATTCCCTCCCGCCTGATCACCAAGGAGGAGTTCGACTCGGACGCCTTTGTGCGCGAGCTTAGGGAAACACCCGCCGACCTGATTGTTCTGGCCGGTTTCCTGTGGCTGGTTCCGGCCCGTCTGGTGCAGGCATTTCCGGGACGCATCGTGAACATACACCCGGCGCTGCTGCCCAAGTTCGGAGGGAAAGGGATGTACGGGGACAACGTGCACCAAGCCGTGATTGCCGCCGGAGAAACCCAGTCCGGCATCACCATCCACCTGATTGACGAACACTACGACAAGGGGCGCACCCTTTTCCAGGCCCGCTGTTCCGTGGAGCCGCAGGACACGCCCGAGACACTGGCGCAAAAAGTCCACGCTTTGGAATACCGGCATTTTCCGGAAGAAATCGCCAACTACCTGCAAACTTTATGAGGAGACTGTTTTACAAGGTTTTGATGCTGTGCGCAATGCTGTATGCTTCGCCGGTCATGGGGCAATCCAAACCGCCTTTTGGGATGGGAAGCTATAAAATCGTGCTGCGGGACGTGACCGACAAGGAAGTGCGCGTCGGAGCCGCCCGCACCCAAGTCTACCTGCCTTTTATCCAAGGGAAAAAAATCGCGGTCTGCGCCAACCATACCGCCCTGATCGGGCAAACGCACTTAGTGGACAGCCTGCACGCGCTCGGCGTGGACATCGTGCGGATTTTCGCTCCGGAACACGGTTTTCGGGGACGCGCGGAAGCAGGCCAGACCGTCGCCAACGACACCGACGCGAAAACCGGCATTCCCATTGTCTCCCTGTACGGGAAACGCAAAAAGCCCACAGCGGAAGACATGCAGGGCATTGACCTAGTCCTTTTTGACATACAGGATGTGGGCGCACGCTTCTACACCTACATTTCCACCCTCCACTACCTTATGGAAGCCGCCGCCGAAAACAAGGTGACGATAGTGGTTTTGGACAGACCCAACCCCAATGGTTTCTGGGTGGACGGCCCGGTGCTGAAACCCCAGTTCTCCTCTTTTGTCGGCATGCACCCCGTGCCTGTGGTCCACGGCATGACCGTGGGCGAGTACGCGCTGATGATCAACGGGGAAAAATGGCTGAAAAACGGCCTGCAATGCGACCTGAAAATTGTCAATGTGGAACGCTACGACCACGCTTTGCGCTACCAGCTGCCCAACGCGCCATCCCCCAACCTGCCCACGATGGAGGCAATTTACCTCTACCCTTCCCTCTGCCTGTTCGAAGGCACACCCTTGAGTGTCGGACGCGGCACGGACAAACCTTTCCGCCTGTTGGGCTATCCGGACTGTCCGGACGGGAACACGCAGTTCAAACCCAAAAGCATCCCCGGCGTCGCCCTGCACCCTCCGTTCGAGAACAAGAAATGCAAAGGCTACGATTTGAGCGAATTCTCCCTTACCGTTCTGAAAAACCAGCCCTTTCTGCACATTGACCTGCTGATTGAAATGTATAAAAACTACCCGGATAAGGCCCGTTTTTTTCTGCCCGTCTTCACCAAATTGGCCGGTACGGACCAGTTGCAGAAGCAGATAGAGGCCGGACTGTCCGCCGAGGCCATACACGCCTCCTGGAAAGAGGAGCTGGAGCAGTTCAAACGCATCCGGAAAAAATATTTGCTGTACGCTGATTTCGAATGAGTATGGAAACACTGAAAGCACTGGACCTGAACATTTTTTTCTGGATTAACGGACACCACACCCCGTTTTTGGACACAGTAATGTACCTGATGACCCGGCCGGATTTTTGGGTGCCTTTTTTTGCCGTTGTGGTTTTCCTGATTTTCAGGCATTACCGCAAACAGGCATGGTGGATCATGCTCTGCTTCTGCCTCAGCATCCTCGTCACCGACCGCACATCCGTGATGATAAAGAATGCCGTGCAGCGTCCGAGACCGACACACAATGTTGAATTACAAGAGTCTGTGCATGTGCACACCTTCGCCAACGGCAAAGAGTACCGGGGAGGGCATTACAGCTTCCCCTCCTCCCACGCCGCGAACAGCTTCGGATGCGTGGTGCTGCTCATTTATTTCTTCCGCCGCATCACACGGCACGCATGGTGGATTTTTCCGCTTTGGGCGCTTGTTTTCTGCTACACGCGGGTATACCTTGGAGTACACTATCCCTCAGACATTTGCTGTGGCTCGCTTTTAGGCCTGCTTTGCGGAAGCATAGTGCTGCTGTTATACCGTTTTTGGGTGCGAAAACGCCCTTTTTCCAATGAAAACCAGAAAATTACCACATAAAAACATAAAAATTCAAACACAATGAGTATTACAAAATTAGACCAAATGGTCGAATTGGTGAAATCCAAACCGAGAAAACGCCTGGTGGCCGCATACGCGAACGATGCCCATACCATCGAAGCTGTCTACAATGCGGTCTGTCAGGGAATTGTGGACGCAACCCTCGTCGGGGACGAGGAAACCATCCGGAAAGTCTGTCAGGAACATGGATTTGACGTAAGCAAATTCGAGATTGTCCAGGAAGCCGACGAAAACAAGGCGGGCGGCAAGGCCGTGGCGCTCATCAACGACGGCAAGGGCGACATCCTGATGAAGGGACTGCTGAGCACGGACAAATACATGCGTGCCATCCTCAACAAGGAAAAAGGCCTGATGCCCGGCCCGAAGGCGGTGCTTTCGCACGTGACCATCATCGAGACCCCGCGCTACGATAAACTGATTGTCTGCGGTGACGTGGCCGTGATTCCCGCTCCGGACTTGAGCCAGAAAACCGCCATCACCAACAACCTGATCAACACGGCACACGCGCTGGGCATTGAAATGCCGAAAGTGGCCGTGATTGCCGCCACCGAGCAGATGCTGCCCGGCATGCAAGCCTGTGTGGACGCCGCCATCCTTGCCAAAATGGGCGACCGTGGCGTGTTCAAAAAAGCCTATGTGGACGGTCCGTTGGCCTTGGATGTGGCCTTGGACAAAGAAAGTGCCGGTATCAAAAAACTGAAAGGCGAAGTGGCCGGTGACGCCGACTGCTTAGTGTTCCCGAACATCGAATCGGGCAATGTGTTCTACAAGAGCAACACCAAACTGGCGGGAGCCGAACTGGCGGCCATGGTGTGCGGTGCCCGTGTCCCCTGCGTGCTGACATCCCGAGGCGACACCGCCAAGACCAAGAGCTATTCCATCGCGTTGGCGGCCCTGATGGCGAAATAACAACACCATGAAAATCATCACCTATAACGTCAATGGCATACGGGCGGCCGTGGGGAAAGGCCTGATTGAATGGCTTCAGCAGACCCAGCCGGACGTGCTTTGCCTACAGGAGACCAAGGCGCAGCCCGAACAGATTCCGGTACTGGAGTTCGAAGCCGCCGGTTACCGCTGCTACAGTTTTTCCGCCCGGAAAAAAGGCTACAGCGGTGTGGCCATCCTGACCCGTCAGGAGCCGGACAAGGTTGTGTGCGGCATGAACCTTCCCGTCTACGATGCGGAAGGGCGCTTCATCCGTGCCGACTACGGAGACCTTTCCGTGGTCAGCGTCTACCATCCCTCCGGAACCAGCGGGGACGAGCGTCAGGCGTTCAAAATGCAATGGCTGAGCGATTTTCAGGACTATGTACGGGCGTTGCAGAAGGAAAGGCCCCGCCTGATTCTTTGCGGCGACTACAACATCTGCCACCGCGCCATTGACATTCACGACCCCATACGCAATGTCACGCACTCCGGATTCCTTCCGGAGGAACGCGCCTGGATGGAGCAGTTTATCCAAAGCGGCTACATTGACACTTTCCGCCACTTCCATCCGGACGAACCCGGGCAATACACCTGGTGGAGCTTCCGGGCCAACGCCCGGGAAAAGAATTTGGGCTGGCGCATTGACTACAACATGGCCACCGCCAACTTGAAAAGCCGTTTGCAGCGATCCGTCATCCTTTCCTCCGCCATGCATTCCGACCATTGTCCGGTCTTGCTTGAAATCACCGCCTAACCAGTCCCCAATAACCGGTTACAGGTTTTTCGGATGCAAAAACACGGCAAAGAACCCTTGCCGTGTTTTTTTGACATAGATCCTCAAGGTGGAACTCCTGTTTTAGTGTCCCGTTGCCGTACCGGTAGCAGACCACACCGCTCTCGTCGTAGAGGGAGTCCACACGGCCGTACTGGTCATAGTGGTAGATGGTGGTGAGCGCGTCATCGTAGCTCACGCTGTCAAGGCGGTGGGCGTTATAATGGTATTGGGTGGTTTTGTTTTGGATGATTCCGTTCTCCAACCAGCTCTGCGTATGGGTGGAGAGGCTGCCGCCGTTGTAGGTGAGGGATTCGACAAGCTCACCCTCCGCGTAGGTTAGTCTCCTGCCCAGCCAGTCGTATGTGTAGTCCCTCTCCCAGTCGTTGGGCACGCTGCTGTACACGCGGATGTTGTCTCCCACAGGGTTGTAGTTGAAATAGACGAACGGCTGGCCTGCGGCCTGCACTGCCCAGGAACTAACAAAACAGGATGATTCTTTACAACTTTGTTTCATGCTTACAACTATTATCCATATTTGTGCTAATGTTCATTAATCACAAATATACACTCGACAAGAAAACCTTATTTTACGACAATTGTTTTTTTTGCAAAAAATCTTTAATATATGTTGCATTTTTTTCATGTATTTAGAACTTATATTAATACATGTAGTATCATTTATACCCGAATCAATAGGATGAGGCTTTTTACCATAATCATATTCAAAAAAAACAAATTTAGAATTTAAAATTGATACAGTTTTATGATTCTCGGTTATTTTTAAATTATTCTCTTTGATCAATTTGTTAATTTGAAATTGAAAACAGCAATTTAGACTATCTGAAAGAAACATAATTTTTTTGTTCGCATCATAAAAAA